>NZ_JBGORW010000011.1 GCF_041538065.1 Leptotrichia hongkongensis
AGTGGACAACACAAGATTCGGAGTGACAGTAAATGGAGGATATGACACTAAAGGTAAGAACGTGAGAGCAGGAATAGGATTCAGAGCTATTTACTAGGCCTATATAATTTTGAAAAATAATAGCTTTAGGTAAATAAAAAATTAAAAAATTAAGAACAGCAGAATTTTGGTTTTGCTGTTTTTTTATTTAATTAAAGTTTAAACTAAATGAGTTATAATTTAAATAAAAGATTTATATAATGTTTTCATAAAAAAGTTGTATTTTTTTTAATAATCTGATATAATAAAACAGAAATAAAATTTGATTAAAATATAATCGCAACTATAATAAATTTATAAAAAACAGATGTAATTTAATATTACAATTGGGTTAAATAGATAAACTAAAATTAAAGAATTACGGCGATTTTATAATAACTATTTTAACTAAATATTTTTTTGTTATGAAGTAAATGCATAAAATTAATAAGACATATTGTATAAAAAAATTACTAATTTGATAGAATTTCCTATAAAAATGATTTATTAACAAAAAAGGAGAATAAAACGGCTAATAATTTGAGAAAAATTAAACAAGAAATTTAAAAATAATTTTAATTTATTTTTGTAATTTAAATATATTAATAAGAAATATGTTTGATTATGAAATAAAAAATAAAAATATTTTTAAAATTGTATTGATTTATCTTATTGTTTCTGATAAAATAAAAAAAAGAGCATA
Organism: Leptotrichia hongkongensis; assembly: GCF_041538065.1. Taxonomy (NCBI): domain Bacteria; kingdom Fusobacteriati; phylum Fusobacteriota; class Fusobacteriia; order Fusobacteriales; family Leptotrichiaceae; genus Leptotrichia; species Leptotrichia hongkongensis. The sequence goes on from NZ_JBGORW010000011.1 coordinate 722, forward strand.
TTATTTTATATCTGTAAAATATAAGAAGTACAAAAAAATAATAAATTTAATCTAAATATTAATTTTTGGAGTTAATTTTTTAGTCACTAGGTACATTAAAATATAAAAAGAAAGGAATAAAAAAATGACAAATAATTTACGAAAAGTTAAGCAGGATTTATGTTCATTAGCAAAAAGAACAAAAGATTTTAAATATACAGATTCTGCACTATTTATGTTTTTGCTAACAGGACTTGTTATGGTAAGAAATAACTTGTTTTCGACAACAGCAAATAAGGAGATTAAAACTCAAAAAGAAGAAATATTTACATCAATTAAAAATATACATCAGAAATTCAAAGAAACAAGAAAAGAAAATGATAAATTGTTAAAAGATGCAAATTTAGAATTAATTCAATTGATGGAGCAAGGAGACCATGTGGTAAAATCTCCATGGAGTTCATGGCAGTATGGAATGAACTATTTTAATAACAATTGGAATGGCACATATAAAGGGCGTGGAGATAAGAAAGAAAAATACCCTTATGAAGGCGTATTCCAGAGAAGTGATGATGCATTTGAAAGATACACTTCACTTTTAAGTTCAAAATATAAAGAGTTACCAACTTCAACAAATCCATATTCTGCATCTTCAAATGCAAGATTGGGATTATCAAACAAAGGATATGGAATTTCAAGTACTTCACCTAGACAGGAGCCATTATCTACATTAAACGTAGACGCTTCAATAAGACCAAAAGATGTGTCTAGAGATCCTGTGGAAGCACCAAGAGTATCTGTACCTGTACCACAATTAAGTGCGATTGGTGTGCCAAACTTATTGCCACCTTCATTGAATATACCAACGCCTGCTACACCGACAATAAGTCTAAACTTACCAACACCAAACACAAATCCATTTACGGATTTCTGTTTTACATGTGGAACGCAAAATGGAGTTCACCAAGTTGATAACACTAAGTCTTTTAATGATGCACGGCATAACAGTTCTGATGGAAATGATCCTGATAAAACGCCTAACTGGACGGATGGAGGTAACAATAAATTCTGGACAGGGTTTAATCCAGTTACAGGTTTATTAACTCCTAATTCTGGAATAAACGGAAATATAAGAAATTTTTCCTATTCAAGTGGAGGAAGAACTAACTGGACACCAAGAACTGCAGCAACACTGTATTTTAATAAGTCTTATGATACAAGAGCAAGAGCTAATACAGCTCAAGGACTATCAGCTGCAAATATGAAAAAACCAAAACCTGATCCAGTAGGATTTGAAGCAAGAAATATTGAAGTGTATGTTGCTGGAAATGTATCAGACAACGCTGGAAATAATGCAGGGAAAACTAATGGCAATCACGATGGAGCAATAGGAATACATACAGTTTGGGATGGAACACTTTCAAATATTAAAGGGCATCTATATGGAAGAGCAAATTTCCTTTCAATAGAGACTTGGCATTCAGGAAGGCTACAATTTAATAATGTATCAGTAAATATTGAAAGAGATGACAGCAAAGGAATAAAAGCAAATGAGAACACTTTATTCTATATCTATCCAGCAACTTATGATACAATAGCTTCTCATAACTACTGGGCAGGAGCACCAAAGCAACGTGGAGGATTTATTGGAAAAGTTGATGCAAAAATTACGTCAAATAAAAACATTGTATACTCTGTACTTGGGGCTCAAGGTTCGTTTGAAATAACTAGTACAGGTAAATACGAGTTAGAAGGAGCAGATAATATTGTTTATTCTGGATTGGGATATTCTCCTAACTTTAATAATTTAAAAGGTAGTGGAATAGTTCAAGATTTATACAACACTGGTTTAACTCCTTCATTAAAACTTGATAAAGCGCCAGAATCTTATGGTGATGGAAATGTTGTAATGTTATTCAATAATAGAATTAGTTTAGCTGGAAAAGCATTTTATGATTCTCCTACTAACAGTTCAAATCAATATATATCAAACGATGGAAATGGACCTGTTAGAAAAGCCAATTGGGAAAAATCAGGAGTTGGAATATATCAAGGGGAAATAAGAGCAAAAGCAATTATTGGTAATCAATTAAATATGGCAAATTCTGGAACTCAAACAGCAGCAGGAAATACAACTACTATAAGAAATGGTGGTATTGAAACAGAAAGAACAGGTGATGCCAACTATGTTGAAAATAATATAGGAATATATGCAAGATCTGGTCAAAGAGGAAAAGAAACAATTAATGGACAGGTAGCTGAAATTAAGCCTTCACAAGATTTAGGAGCTATAGATGCTGCAAGAGGTACTGACTTTAATAGAGATGAAGTTCATTCCTTACAAGTTAATGATATTGATATCAGTTTTGGTAAATATGCTAAAAATGGTATTATGATGGTTTCAGAAAATGGAACTGTTTTAGATGCAGCTATGAGTACTAATAAACATGAGGGTAGCGATACAACAACTGTACCTATAATGACAGGAGATATTAAAGATTACGGAACAGCAAATCTTAATGGAAAAATTTCATATAATGATGCTAGTAACGAGGCTGCAACTGGAACAATAATAGCTTATTCAGATGGAAAATGGCAAAATAGCGTTCACGGAATGATTTCGAATGAAGCTAAAAGATTTGAAGGAAAACCTAGTGAAATTAATATAGGACGTAATGTTGTTCTTACTGGAAGATATAAAAAGTTTGCTGATGGAACAGAGTCTACTCCAGTAGCTTATGTAGCGAAAAACGGCGGAGAAATTACTGCTCATGAAAAAACTTCAGCAAAAGGTTTTGGAGGATTATTAGCTTATGCTGAAGCAGGAGGTAAAGTTACATTAAAGAAAGAAGCTGACTCAGTAAGTGAATGGGCTAAGAAAGACCAGGAAACAAAGCCTTATCTGTATGAAAATATTGGAGGATATGCTAAAGGTTCAGGTTCGACTGTTACTTTTGAAGACAATCTGAAAATTAATGGTATGGCAGGTTTTGCTGATGGAACTGGAGCAGTTGTAAACTTGAATAAAAATGCAAATAAAGTGCAGACAGGTAAAAGTGGAGCGTTAGTAGCTCTTAATGGAGGATTGGTTAATTTTGGCGGTGGAGATATCTACCATGAAACTGAGGTAACAACTAACAGTGTTGGAACAGCTAATCAAGGTGATAATGCAGGAAATCATGCACAATCAACACCATTTTTTGCTGGAGCTAACTCAAAAGTAAACTTCACAGGCGCTACAACAATAAACATGTCAGATGGTATTTTAAAAGCTGGAGAAACTTCTGATTATACTGCAACAGCAGGAACAGCTACTAAATATAACGGTATGCAGAATGTTAGTGTTAAACTTACTGGAGACAATGTAGTTTTAGCTGCATATGATGGAAATACAACAAACTGGACTGGATCATCAGCAGGATCATCACAGGTTATGACTGAAATGAAAATAAATCCTTCCAATTTTAATTCTAACGGGAAAAAGTATAAAATATTCTATATTAATGGAATATTCAATTTAAATACTAACCTAGATTTAGATGATGCAACTAATGAATTTAACAAGAGTCTTGGTTTATCAAATGAAAAATTTAATATAGCAAATGGAATGACAGTAAGCTCTCTTACAGGTAAAGGGCTTGTTATGGGATCAAATACCAGTGCAACTGATAATACAAGCAACATGTATAACAATGAAGGAACTGTTGATATAAAAGGCGGAAATGTAGCGTCAACAACTGCGTTAAATGTAAGTTATGGAACAATTCATAATAAAAATCTGATAAATGTTGACAAAGGTATTGGTGCATATGGAATAAATGGAAGTAAACTGATAAATGATCAGAATGCCAATATAAATATAACTGGCGAAGGTGTAGGAATGGCAGCCTTTACTTCAGGAACTTCTTTACAGGATTATGGAACAGATAAAAATATTGCTAACGGTACATTAGGTACAGCAAAAACATTAGAAATATTAAATAAAGGAACGCTTACTGTAAACGGAGATACTTCTGTAGGAATTTATGGTAAAACTGATAAGTTAGCAGGTGCTCATGCAAGTACAAATATAACTAGAGCAAACGGGCTTATCAGTAACGAAGGAAAAATTATTATGACAGGAAATAAAGCTGTTGGAATTGTATCTAACGGATTAGGTAATACTGTTACATTGAATGGAACAGGAAGTTCTGACATAGTAATTCAAGGTACAGAAGGAATTGGAGTATATGCTGAAAATTCAGATGTTAACTTACTGACAAATTACGGAATAGAAGTTAAAGATAAAGGAACAGGAATATTTATAAAAGATGGAAGTAACGTTAGTGCAGGAACACTTGAACTGAAATATAGCGGATCAAATACTGAAACAGGAGTAGGATTGTTTTATGACAATGCATCTGGAGGAGTTAAGGTAAATAATACAAATGTAAATCTTGTCGATACAGTCGGAACAACAGGAGGCGTTGTAGGACTATATGTAAAAGGAAATGGTGGACTTCTGACAAATAATGGAAATGTATCAGGAGACAGGGGTTATGGATTAATTACAGAAGGAACAGAACTTGTAAATGCGGGTATAATTACATTGAATAACCCTGTTGATGCAGCAACCAAGAAACCAAGTGTAGGAATTTATACAAAAGCAACTGATAAAATAACAAATAACGGAACAATAACAGTGGGAGATAATTCAGTTGGGATATATGGACATGCAGTTGATAATAACGGAACAATAAATACTGGTGCAGGTGGTACAGGTATATATAGTTCAGGTGGAGATGTAAATCTTAATTCTGGAAGTATAAATGTAGGTACTGAAAAAGCTGCGGCAGTCTATACAAACGGAAGTGGTCAAACTGTAAGAGCACATTCTGGAAGCAATTTATCAATAGGAGATAATTCGTTTGGATTTATCAACGAATCAAAAACAAGTGGAACAGGAAATAAAATTATAAGTGATATTTCAAGTATAAGTAATCTTGGTAATGAAACAGTTTACATATATTCAGCAGATGCTAGAGCAGGTGCAGAAGTAATTAATAATACAAACTTAACTTCTACAGGTTCATATAACTATGGATTGTATTCAGCTGGAAAAGTAACAAACAATGCAGATATAAACTTTGGAAGCGGATTTGGAAATGTTGGAATATATAGTACTCATGGAGGAGAAGCAACAAATGCTGCAGGAAAGAATATTACAGTAGGCGCTTCGTTTATAGATGATAACAATCCATTGAATAATAGATATGCAGTTGGAATGGCTGCAGGATTTACTCCAACACAAAGTGAAATTGCTGCAGGTAAAAGAGCTTATACAGGAAATATTATAAATAATGGGACTATTAATGTGACAGGTCCATCTAGTATAGGGATGTATGGAACAGGTCAAGGAACAAAAGTAATTAACGCAGCAGGAGCAACAATAAATCTAAATGCAAGCAATACTACAGGAATGTATTTAGATAACGGAGCATACGGATACAACTACGGAACAATCAGATCAAATGGTACTGGACTTGAAAAAGTAGTTGGAGTGGTTGTTAAGAATGGTTCAACAATTGAAAATCATGGAGACATAATTTTAGATGCAAAATCTGCAGTTGGAATACTTGCTAAAGGAGATGTTGCAGGAAATAACCTTGGAATAATCAAAAACTATAAAACAATGATTATACAAGGTGAAGGTTCTATAGATGAAAAAGCAGATGGAAATCAAAGCAGCCTCGGAAAAGGATTGATGGGAGTATCGATAGATGTACCTAAGGGATCAAGTGTAGGAACAATAACAGTAAACGGAAATCCTGTAGTGCCTACGATTGCTACTTCATCAGCTGAAGAATATAAGGCAATGCAGACTTCTACAATAGGAATGTATATAGATACTTCGAGCAAGAGATTTACTAATCCTATTCAAGGATTAAGCGCATTAAGCGGCTTAGCTAAAGCGGATCTTATTATAGGTGCAGAAGCGGCAGAAAACACTACAAGTAAATATATTCAGCTGGATAAGAAAATACTGGATCCATACAATGAAATGATAAAGAAAAATCCTCAGATAAAAGACTGGAACATATACTCAGGATCATTAACTTGGATGGCAACAGTTGCACAAAATCAAACAGATGGAACAATAGAAAATGCATATATGGCTAAAATTCCTTATACTTTCTGGGCTGGAAAAGAACCTAATCCTGTAGAAGTTACAGATACATATAACTTCTTAGACGGACTTGAACAAAGATACGGTGTAGAAGGACTTGGAACAAGAGAAAAAACTTTATTTGATAAAATAAGCGGTATAGGAAACAATGAACAGGTTCTATTCTTCCAGGCAATAGATGAAATGATGGGACATCAATATGGAAATACTCAGCAAAGAATCAATTCGACAGGAAATATGCTAGACAAGGAATTCAACTATCTGAAAAAAGAGTGGAGAAATCCTTCTAAACAGAATAACAAGATTAAAGTGTTTGGCATGAGAGATGAATATAATACAGATACTGCAGGAATCATTAACTATACAAGTAATTCTTATGGATTCGCATATGTTCATGAAGATGAAGCAATCAAGCTTGGAAACAGTTCAGGATGGTATGCAGGAGCTGTGACTAACAGGTTCAAGTTCAAGGATATTGGAAAATCAAGTGAAAATCAGACAATGATTAAAGCTGGAGTGTTCAAGAAAATGTCACCTAAGAAAGACTATAACGGAGCATTGCAATGGACAATAGGCGGAGATGTATTTGCGGGACTTAATGAAATGAGACGTAGATATCTTGTAGTAGATGACATATTCGAGGCGAAATCTGACTATCATTCTTATGGAGCGGCAGTTAAGACAGATTTAGGATACGATATAAGAATGAGCGAGAGAACACATTTGCGTCCTTACGGAGCATTAAAGATGGAATATGGAAGATTCAACAATATCAAGGAAGATAATGGTGAAATGAGACTGGAAGTAAAAGGCAATGATTATTTCTCAGTGAAACCAGAAGTTGGTGTTGAATTTAAATATGTACAGCCACTAGCGGTAAGAACAAATTTATCAGTAGGATTGACAGCATCTTATGAAAATGAACTAGGAAAAGTTGGAGAAGTTAAGAATAAAGGAAGAGTAAGATATACGACGGCAGACTGGTTTAACATAAGAGGAGAGAAGGATGACAGACGAGGAAATGGTAAATTTGACTTAAACATAGGAGTAGACAATACAAGATTTGGAGTAACAGTAAATGGAGGATATGACACTAAAGGCAAGAATGTAAGAGGTGGAATAGGATTTAGAGCTATTTACTAGAATTTAAATAAGATATGTCTAAATATCTAAATAATAAAAAAATCAGGAGTTAATCTTTTTTGGATTTGCTTCTGATTTTTTTCTAGGGATTGTTTATTAATTTAAATATTTTATAGTAAAACTACTTTAAAACTAAACTCAAAAGTTATGACTATTTAACTCAAACCCTAAATTTATATAATTTTTATTAGTTAGATTTTAAATAAGTTTGAGTATATATTTAATTTTTTTTAATAAATTTAGTATTTTATCAAAAATTATGTAAAAACTAGAAACAAAAATCGGAAGTAAATCTAATATGAATAACTTCCGATTACTATTTTATTATTTATTTTTTAAAATATCTCTAATTTCAGCCAATAATGTTTCTTCTTTTGTTGGAACAGCTTCAATAACTTCTTCTACAGTTTTGGCGGCAGGTTTTCTTAATTTATTTACAAATTTTACCATTAAGAAAATAACAAATGCCATAATTAGAAAATTAACTATATTCTGAATAAATAATCCATATTTTACTGCAGCTTCTGGAGTTGTTCCAGTAGCAGGAGTAATAACTATTTTTAAATTTGAAAAATCAATTTTTCCTAAAATAATTCCAATAATAGGCATAATTATATCGTCAACCAATGAAGTTACTATTTTTCCAAAAGCAGCACCAATAATAACTCCAACTGCTAAATCCATTACATTCCCCTTTGAGATAAATTCCTTGAATTCTTTAAACATTAAAGTAATTCTCCTTTCAAAATTTTATACCGTTTATTATAATGTATTTTTTTTAAAATTGCAACTATTTTATTTAGAAAATAGCTAAAATTTTGAAAATTTTATTTATTAAATAGTTGGAGTTCAATAAACAGAAGATTCATAAGATTATTAAAATTAATTTATGCTATATAAATGGGAAATAGCATTAAGCTTCTTTTATATTTAATTTTTTATATTTTGCATTTTTTCTTATATCCAAAGCACGGAAAAATACTTTGTTAAGTGAGATTAAAAGTTTTTTTCTGTCTTCATCTTTTAGAATACCGTTATTGTTATATACAAAGCTATCAGAAATTAGACATTTGATATATTGGAATGTTTCTGACTTGTCTAGTAAAGCAACTCGTTTATCATTAGACAAATTGTATTTTTGGGCTTCCTTGCTTAACTTGTCAATACTATATTTTTTTATTTCTTTTAGATATTCTAATTTATCCTTTTTGAAATCAAAATTACCGTTTTCATCTATAACTGCAGAAATAGGACCTTTAACTAATGTCATTTTTCTTATCCTCCTTTATTTTATTATTTAAATTTTCAAGATATTCTTTTGCTCCGTCAACAAATGAGACTGTATCAGTCTCAGAATCTAAAGTGGATAAAATGGGTATTTTAATTCCATTTATCTCTATATATTCAAATTTTTCCTCTTGATTTTTATTAGACATCTTTATACCTCCATTTTATTTTTACCATTGATTTTCTACAAAAGTTCTGATTACTCTGCCTTTACAATATAATAATTCTGTATTCAAAACAATAATATCATCATAACCAGGATTAAATGAACGTAATCTGATAATTCCCTGCTTGTCTATTATTAACTGTTTTATATATGTCTCATCATTATATTCAAAAACACAAATTTTACCATTTAAACTTATTGGATTACTGCAAAGTTCAGGATCAACAATTGCAATAGCGCCATCAGGAATACTTTTATCAAGACCAGTCATACTTTCACCAGAAACTTTAATTGCAAAAATTCCTTTTCTATAAATGTTTTGCGGTACCGGATAACTGCCTATCTCTTCTGAAAGGTTAATATATCCTGTACCAGCACTTGCTTTTCCATACATTGGAATCTCCAATATTTCAATAGGAGTTAAAGACTCTGGAGCTGGATTTTTTATATCTGTAATTCCAGCTAAATAATTTAAGTCAATATTAAAAAATTTTGCATAAGCTGTAATAAACTTGCTGCTTGGCTCAGATAAATTGTTTTCCCAACGTGAAATCATACTTTTAGTTATATTAAGATTATATTCCCTATTTAATTTCTCAACAAGGGAATCCATTGATAGAGAATTTTCTTTTCGCAAATCCTTTAATCGTTTACCAATATTCATATTAATTCCTCCACATCTATATTTTTATTATAACATATTTGTTCCTAAAATGCAACAAAATATAAAAATTATATTTGAAATCATTGTTTTTATAAAATTAGTTGCTTAATAGGAATTGTAATAGTAAAATTTTTTATAAAAATTTAAATTTTCTTTGCGTAATTTCTAAAAACATAGTACAATTAATTGTATAAAATATTGATTCAAGAAAGGAAACATAGATATGAAAAGCTTGAAGGATATAAAGGAAATGCTTTCAAAATCAGGGTCATTAATTTTAGGAACAAAAAAAGAAGTTAAAGAGCTGACAAATATTATTAATAATGATGAGATTATTACTTATGCGACTTCAGGAGTGTATGATGGGCATACATGGCTTGTTGTTTCAACTAATAAGAGAATTATTTTTTTGGATAAAGGAATGCTTTTTGGAGTTAATCAAATTGAGATTCCTCTTAGCAAGGTAAATGCTGTGAAATATAAAAAAGGTTTATTTATAGGCGAGATAGAAATATGGGATGGAGCTTCTATGTTTAGAGTAAAAAGTGTATTGAAAAAAACACTTATTCCATTTATAAACGCTGTAAATAATTCAATAGAAGAGATGAAAAAAACACAAAATTCTCCAAAATTATCTGTAGCTGATGAAATTATGAAATTTAAAAGATTACTTGATGAGGGAGCAATAACACAAGAAGAATTTGATAAGAAAAAGAAAGAACTCTTGTAATAGTAAATGTTGAGAATTTTAATAATTTTTCAAAAAATTTATTACAATTATTTACTAAATTATGATATAATTAGACATATTGATAAATTAGAGATGTGGAAGGACGTAGATAAAATGAAGAAACTAATATTTTCACTTATATTTTTAGTTGGAGTGCAAGGGTTTAGTGATACGTGCAGTTTTGCTCCTAATCCTGATACTTTTTTAGAAAGAGTTATAAAAAAGATACAATCTGAAAAAAGAACAAATGATATTTTTTGCGATAGAGATAAAGTAAAAATGGCATATTACACAATTGAAGATGAGGATTATAATGCAAATGTAGGAGTTGCCATAAAAGTGGCTCCAACAACTACCAATGATGATTTTAAAAAAGAATTTTATAAAAAATTTAACGATTATAAAGATTTTTTTGCAAAAATTGATACCAAAAATCTTGGAAAAACTCCATTGCCAGATAAAGAGATAGTGCGTTTCTACGTACAATTTCCAGATGAAAAAAGTATCATTATAATTGGAAAATATGAATATAATTTAAAGACAAAAGAACATCAATTAGTAGCTAATTTAAAAGCAAAAGATTATTTCGAAAAATTAAATTTATTTCAGCCATTGGCAGTAAAAGTTACATATTCTGATGACGGACATATATTTTAATAAAAGAATGATAAAAGTAATGTTGAAAATATTTAGGAGGAAAATTATGAGTATAAAAAAGGTAAGAAAAGCTGTTATACCTGCAGCAGGACTTGGAACTAGAGTTTTACCAGCAACCAAAGCACAGCCTAAAGAAATGCTTGTAATAGTTGACAAACCTGCATTACAGTATCTTGTAGAAGAACTTGTATCTGCTGGGATTGAAGAAATTCTTATTATTACTGGAAGAAATAAGGGATCAATAGAAAATCATTTTGATTATTCTTATGAACTGGAAAAAACATTAGAAGAAAAAGGGAAAAAAGATTTATTGAAAATAGTAAACAATATTTCTGAAATGTCAAATATTTATTATGTTCGTCAGAAAAGACCATTAGGTTTAGGACACGCAATAAGCTGTGCAGAAGCATTTGTGGGAGATGAGCCATTTGTTGTACTTTTAGGAGATGATATTATTTATACAGATAGTGAAAAGGGGCAGAAACCCGTTACAAAACAGCTTGTAGATAAGTATAATGAATTACAAGGCGGTACAATTTTAGGAGTACAGGAAGTTCCACATGAAAATGTCTCAAAATATGGGATAATAAAGCCATTAAAGCAAATTGATGAAAAAACAGTGGTAGTAGAAGACTTTATTGAAAAGCCGTCAGTTATTGAAGCTCCGAGTAATCTTGCTGCATTAGGACGATATGTTCTGGAACCTGAAATTTTCTCATATTTAAAAGAGACAAAACCTGGAAAAGGTGGAGAAATTCAGTTGACAGATGCAATTTTGGCAATGAAAAATAATGGAGAAAAATTGTATGCGTATAATTTTGATGGATTAAGATACGATACTGGAGATAAATTTGGAATGTTTGTTGCAAATGTCGAATTTGGATTAAGACACGAGGAATTGAAGGATAAAGTAAAAGATTACTTGAAAGATTTAGTAGAAAAACTATAATTTTTTATATTAAGAGCATAAGTTTAATAGCGTTATGCTCTTTTATTTTTGTATGAATGCTATTTATTTTTAAGATTTTATATGTTAAAATATACACAAATTTTAAATCGAAAATGAGGGAGATTCAATTGTATAAAATAAAGATTAATAACATGAAATTTCATTCATATATAGGTGTTTATGAAGAAGAAAAAAAAATGGGACAAAATATTGAAATTGATTTAATAATTTCACTTTCAAAGGAAATCATTAAGAATGATGACATAAATAGTACATTGAGTTATGGAGATTGTTATAGAAAAATAGAGAAAATTGTTAAAGCAAGCAGAGTAGATTTGCTGGAAACATTGGCTTTGGATATTATAAAAGAGATGAAAAAAATGAATGAAAAAATTGAATATGTGCAAGTAAATATACGAAAATTAGCAGTTCCGATTAATGGAATTTTTGACAGTGTCGAAATTCAGATAAAAGATTAGGTAGGAACTAGGAAAGGGATAAAATAAAAATGGCTAGAAACAAAGTTTATTTAAGTTTGGGCAGTAATATTGGAAAAAGAGAAGAATATATTCAAAAAGCTATTAAAGCAATTGAAAAAACTGAAGGAATTGAAGTATTGAAAAAATCAGGATTATACGAAACAACTCCTGTTGGATATATAGAGCAAGATTTGTTTTTAAATGCAGTAATTAAGATTGAAACTGATTTTTCAGCAAGAGAAATATTAAAAATTATAAATAAAATTGAAGCTGAACTAGATAGAAAAAGGGAAATTAGATGGGGACCAAGAACTATTGATATTGATATTTTGATTTTTTCAGACAAAAAAATTAATGAACCTGATTTGATTGTTCCACATAAGGAAATGCTGAATAGATTATTTGTACTAGTTCCATTAATTGAAATTTACGATGGAGAGTATTTTGACAAAGAAGAAATTGTACAAAAAATAAACGAGTTAGTTAAAGCAGGGGATCAAAAAATTCAAAAAATTTGAAAAAACTAATTAGTAGCTTATAGTACCCCAAATTAGAAAATAATATAAAAAGAATTGTAATAATTCTTATATTTTTTTAAATTTTAAAATTAAATTATCGGACGTTATTTATTATTTTATTTTATTATTTTATTTATAATTATTAAGTTACTATAACAACTAACAATTAATAATATAATTGAATAAATTTAGAAATATAATTAAATAACTATTATTTATAAAAGAATTAATCTTCTTTACTAAAGATGAATAATGTTAAGTTAGTAATCATTTATTGTAATTAATAATTCACAAAGATAAAATCATGTAATAAATATAGACTAAACTTATTTAAGAGCATATAAATATGAGAATAAAATTTGTCAAGAAATTGAAGGGTACCATTTGTTACTGAAATGAAAAGAAAGGTTAAGAAAATGAAAAAAAACAAAAGTATAGATAAAGAAACGAGACTAAAAAATATTGAAAATGCAGTACGTGAAATTTTAATAAATATTGGAGAAGATGCAGATAGAGAAGGGCTTATTGAAACTCCTAAAAGAGTTGCAAAAATGTATGAGGAGATTCTGAGTACAAAAAGTGTAGATGATTTTGAAAATTATAAATTATTTGATGTAGATTTAGGAGATTCTCAGGAAATGGTGCTTGTGAAAGAAATACCTTTTTTTTCAATGTGTGAACATCATATGCTGCCATTTTTTGGAAAAGTGCATGTTGCATATATTCCGAGGGAGAATAAAGTTATTGGACTTAGTAAGATACCGAGACTTGTGGAATTTGTTTCACGAAAATTGAGTGTTCAAGAAGAAATTACTGTAAATGTTGCAAAAAAATTGATAGAAATATTAAATCCATTGGGAGTTGCTGTTGTGGTTGAGGCACGACACATGTGCATTGAAATGAGAGGGGTTAATAAAATTGGTTCTGTGACTAGAACTTCATTTTATAGTGGTGAATTTAAGGAAAATGCGGATAGGAAGAAGGAATTTTTGGATGGGATAAAATAAAATTTTAAGGATATTTTTTTCGTTTGGAGAAAAAATATGATAGAGTTAATATATGATAAATAGAAGGATAACATGAAAATAAAAGAATTTATAAATTTTTTAGAAAATGAAATGTAAATAAAGCCAAATTTATTTTTATTTAGGGACAATGAACCTAAAGCTACAATAGAAGATGTAAATAATATTGAGAAAATTTTATTAGGAAAACTACCTGAGTCTTTTATTGAGTTTCAAATGAAATTCGGTGGTGGAACATTTGCATTTGCAGAAATATTCTCTGTATGTGAGAAAAGTGATTTTTATGTACTTAATTATGAAAATATTTTTGAGAAAGATTTTTTTCCAGTAAGCGATGATCAATGTGGAGGAGTTTATTGTTTTAAGAAAAATAACGGAAAATTTGAAGATAAAATTTATTATTTGGACTTATCAAATTTAGAAATAATTGTTGAAGAAACAGAATTTAATTTTATTCAAATATTTATGAAGTTAGCCTTTAATAAATAATCTTATATGCTAGAATTAAGAAATGAAAAAGGTAAAACGTATAAAAATAAAAGTTTAGGAGAATAATATGAAAAAGTTGTAAAAAAAATATGGAAAATCAAAGTTTTTGTTTTGTTCCATTATTAGGGTTAGGTGGGAAGAAAAGTGTTGATAATTTAGATAAAGGGGATACTTTGACGCATATTTACTTGATTACGAAACTTGTGGGGAAAGTGGGAATGGATGATTAGAATTAAGCTGGAATATCAAAATAAACTTAACAAATGATAATTTTTACAAAAATAGGAGAAAAAAGTGATGAAACAATCATTATATGGGGAAAAGAAAAGAGTAAGATTACTTGCGGAAATTTTAGACAAAATGAATAATCCAGCGAGTGATGTTCATGTTATTCATGTTAGTGGGACGAATGGGAAAGGTTCGACTTGTTATATGATTAATAGCATTTTGTGTGAAATGGGATATAAAGTTGGATTATTTACGAGTCCTCAAATAACGACAATTTATGAATTGATTAAGGTTAATGGGGTTGAAATTACAGAATTGGAATTTGAAGATTGCAAAAGTAAGTTAAGACAGGTTTTGAATGAGCTGGGTTTAAATTTAGAAAATGATTTGTCGTATTTTGAAATGGTGTTTTTGATTGCGATGATACATTTTAAAAATAAGGATGTGAATGTTTTGATTTTAGAATGTGGGCTTGGAGGGGAACTGGATGCAACGAACGCAGTTTCAAAAATTGATTATACTATTTTTACAAAGATTGGAATTGATCATAAAAATATTTTGGGAAATACAATTGAGGAAATTTGTCAAACAAAGTCAAAAATTATAAGAAAACAGAGTAATGTTATAATTGCTCCAAATCAGAGAGATGTAGTTTATAAAATTTTGGAAAAAGAAGCAAAATATAAAAATTGTGATATTTTTTTAGCTGAAAAAAATATAAAAATTGAAAAAGTAAAAAATATAGAAGATGATAGCCAAAATATTTATGAAAAAGAAAACTTAACATCTGAAAACGGTTTAGAATTTCAAGATAAAGTTAGAGCTGAAATAATCGGAAATTATGATTTTGAGAAAAATTTTAAAAATAATGAGTATTTTTTTAGATTTGGGCTAAAAGGCAATCAACAGCTGGAGAATCTAGCGACAGTTTTAACGTGGTATTTTAGATTTTGTGATGAAAATATTCTAGAAAATACAGAAAAAATATTAGATAGAGCTTTGGGAACATTGCAAATTGAAGGACGGATGGAAAAAGTTGAGAAAATTAAAAATGTGTATTTGGATGTGGCACATAATGAAGATAGTGTCGAGGCTTTTGTAGATTATGTTAAAAAGAATTTTGGCAATAGAAAAAAAAATTTTGTAGTTGGATTTTTAAAGGATAAGGAAGTGGAGAAATGTGTGAATCTTTTAAAAATGGCTGGAAATAATTTTATATTGACAGAGCCGAATAACGAAGAAAGAAAATTGGATTCAGAGATTTTGGAAAAATATTTTGAAGATAAAAAAATTGAAAACTCTAAAAATATTATAATTTCCGAAAAGAATATTGAAAAGGCTTTTTTGAAAGCATTGGAATTGAGAGAGAATGAAGATGAGTGTATTTTTGTAGTGGGATCATTTTATTTGTTAGGAGAAGTAAAAAAAGTTATTGAAAAATATTTTTAATTTAATCAGAATAAAGATTAAAACAGAAAAAACAGTCATACGATTTAAGAAGGGAAAGAAATAAAAAATGATTAAAATCAATGAAATTAAGAATGGAGATTCAAAAAATATTGTTATTGAATTTAATGGAAATAAAGAAGAATTACGTAAATTTGAGAATTTTTTGGAAGAAAAGAATATTTTTTCATTTAATAAAAATGAAGGGATTACAGCTATTTTTAAATATTCAGAATTAAAACAATTAGTTGAGATTTTGAAAATAGAAAATAGTTTTGAATTTGAAAATGGAATTGAAAAATTGGAAGAGATTTTACAAGAAAATAGATTGATTTGGAAAGGGAATAGGTTTGAGTTTAATTTGACAACTGAATCAGTTATTTATTCGATTTTGAATATTACACCAGATTCATTTTATGATGGTGGTAGAAATTCAAGTGTAGATAAGGTTTTGAAGCGAATTGAGGAAGATATTAGGAATGGGGCTAAGATATTTGAGTTTGGAGGGAAATCGTCTAAGCCTAATTTTGATGATATTTCGGCAGAAGAAGAATGGAATCGTATTGAAAAATATATTGAGGCTGTGAAAAAGGAGTTTCCAGATATTGTGCTGGCTTTAGACAGTGATACTGAGGAAGTTATTGAAAAAGGACTGGATGCAGGTATTGATATTATTAATGATTTTAATGGATTCACTTCGGAAGGAAAATTGAAATTGGTTGAAAAATATAAACCTGCGTTGGTTGTTATGAATAATGGACGGTTTGATGAAATTCCGAACTTGAAAAATTATTTGGAAAATTATTTTGATGATCGGATAAAATCAATTTTAGAAACTGGAATTGAAAGAGAAAAAATTTCGATAGATCCAGGAGTTGGATATTCTTCAAATAATAGCATGAATACACCTGAAGATATGGAAAGAATTAAGTCGATAAAATATTTGAGGGATATGAGATTACCAATAATGATTGCAATTTCAAGAAAAAGTTTTAATGAGAAAATATTTGGGCTGTCGCTGGAAGAAAGACTTATGGGAACATTGATGTTTGAGAGTCTAATGGTGCAAGATGGCGGAAGAATTTTGAGAGTTCATGATGTGAAGGAAACTAGGGATATTTTGAATATGCTGGAAGTTTATAATAAAATTTAATTTTATACTCGAACCCGTTTAAAATTAAACTATTAAAAATTATACAAACTTAGGGTTTGAGTAAATAGTCATAGCCCTTGAGTTCTGTTTTAAAGTGGTTTTACTATAAAATTAAAGAAAATATTCAAAAGGAGAACATTTTGAAAATAGAAAATATAAATTTCTTAAAAAAACATTTACAAAATTTAGCAGAATCCGAGCCTGAATTGAAAACAAAAATAGAAAAAATTTCGGAAATATTATCACAAACGAAAATAGAGGATTTAACGAACAGAAAGTCCAAAGTTCATTTATCAGCAAGTGCTGTAGTTTTTAAGAATGCGAAATGTTATTTTATAAAACATCCATATCTAAAAACGATTTTACTGCCAGCAGGACACGTAGAAAATGTTGAAATGCCTATAGATACTGCTATCCGTGAATTTGTAGAAGAAACTGGCTTTTTTGCAAAAATTGATGAAAATATGCAGAATTTTGGGCTTATTGATGTGAATGTGATTGAGATTCCTGAAAATCCTGTGAAAAGTGAAGGGGAGCATATTCATATTGATTTTCGGTATAAACTTGTTTTGGATGAAGTAAAAGAGCAAAAAGAGGCTGAATTAGAGTGGTTTTTGTTGAGCGAAAATGAGACTAATCATGAATTTAAAAGGTATTATAAGTATTTGAAAAAATAAAAAAATACTGAAATATTTCAAATTTTGGTGTAAGTAGAAATTTTTAAATTTTTTCTTTTATAAAATAATAAGTTTTTGAATTTTAATTTTTTTATATTTAAGAGTAAAAAATTAAAAAAATTAAAAAGTTTTTTGAATAGAAAGCAAAAAATTGATTATTTTTCTTTTTTTTGATATACTTTGTATGAGGTGATTTTGTGGTTAAAAGAACTGAATACTTGGAAAAATTGAAAAAAATAAAAGATATGCAGATAATAAAGGTTATCACAGGAGTTAGACGATGCGGGAAATCTACATTGCTATCTCAATTTAGAAATTTTTTGATAGAATCTGGTGTCTTGGAAGAACAGATAATTTCCATAAATTTTGAGGATTTAAAGTTTGAAGATTTAAAAGATTATAAATTATTATATCAATATATAAACGAAAGACTTGTACCTAATAAAAAAAATTATATATTTATTGATGAAATTCAGGAAGTTGAGAATTTTCAAAGGGCAGTGGATTCTTTGTTTATAAAGGCTAACACAGATATTTATATAACAGGCTCCAATGCGATGATGTTATCTGGCGAATTGGCAACACTGCTTTCAGGCAGATATATTGAAATATCCATATTGCCCTTGTCTTTTTCTGAATATCTTAAATTGGATGAAACACAGGATATGAGACAGGCTTGGAATAAATATTTTGAAAATGGCGGATTTCCTTATGCGACACAAATAAATGATGATGATATAAGAAAAGACTATTTAATGGGAATATACAACACAGTTTTGCTAAAAGATATAGTTGCAAGAAATAAAATACAGGACATTACTTTACTTGAATCTGTAGTAAAATTTCTATTTGAAAACATTGGAAATATTGTTTCGCCTAAAAAAATAGCTGATACACTTGTTTCTTATGGAAGAAAAACAACATCTTCTACCGTTGAAAATTATATAGAAGCCTTGAAATCGTCGTTTATATTGTACAAAGCTGGACGTTATGACATAAAAGGAAAGCAGCATTTAAAATCGCTGGAGAAATATTACATAGTTGACATAGGGCTAAGAAAATTGCTTATAAATAAAAAACATAGTGACATTGGGCATATTTTGGAAAATATAGTTTATTTGGAATTAATTAGACGTGGATATACTGTGTATATTGGTAAAATTGGAGATTTGGAAATAGATTTTATAGCAGAGCGAAATAACGAAAGAGAATATTATCAAGTGTCAGCAACGATACTTGATGAAAATACATTCAAGAGAGAGATAACGCCGTTAAAGAAAGTTAAGGATAATTTTCAGAAGTTTATAATTTCGATGGATGAAATAAATTTGAGCGAAGATGGAATAAATCATCTAAATATTTTAGATTTTTTACAAAATACAGTACAAAATAAATAAATTAAAATAAAAAAATAATAATAAAATATCGGAGGATAAATGAAAAAAATACTACTAGGATTATTTATTTTAGGAACATTGGGAATGGCACAAAGTAATTATGAGGTTTATGTGAAAAGTGGAGTTAAAATTTCACAAAGTGAAGTTGATAGGGATAGCAAAGAAATTGAGAATCTTATAAATAAAGAAATTATTCAAAGATATAATACAGAAGGTAAAAAAGCTATATTTGAAAAAACAGCAGAACTTTATAATGAAACTGTAAATAACGAAATTAATAATTCTATAAATGAGATTCCCAAAAAGCAAAGAAAAATTTTTAGAGAATTTTCAGAAAAAATAACTTCAATTATAGGTAGGAATTTGATAAATGAACTTAATAACACTGAGATTAGTGTAAACGAAATTTTATTTTCAGAAAAAAGTAACGCAAAGGTTAAAATATTAATTAAGTCTAAAAATCTGGATAATTTTGATACTAATGAGATTCTTGATGAAATTCAACAAAAAACTGGCATTTCAGATAAAGAATTTGAACATATAGAAAAGATTAACAAAGCAAAACTTGATAAATTTTATGAATATCTTGAAAGTAGAGTTAAAGAAGAAATGAAAAATACTGATTATAATGAAGAAACCTTAGAAATTGAAACAAAAAAAGTTAATGGGAAATGGAAATTAGAATTTGATTTTAATACTTTTGTAGATGAAACCATAAAATATATAGAAAATAGTTCTAATAACACAGATTTTAATAAATAACAACAAATAAAAAAATAAAAGAGGTATTTTAAATGAGTAAATTTTGGAATGATAAAATAAAGGAAATAGAGCCTTACACGCCGGAGAACAGTCAAAAGATAAAAAATATATTAAACTTAATACAAATGAAAATCCTTATTCCCCATCAGCAGAAGTTATAAAAAAATAAAATCTATGGATTTGAAATATTTGAAATTGTATCCAGATCCAGATGTAACGGAGCTTGGAAAAGTTATCGCTGAATATTTTTCTAATAAAATAAGCGATAAAGTTACACATAAACAAGTGTTTATTGGAAATGGATTGGATGAAATTTTGGCATTTATTTTTATGATATTTTTCAATGTGGGATATATTTTTTGAATTTTGATGTGAGTATTCCGACTGAAAAAGTTGGGACTTTTGGATACAGAATTAGTGGAAGAATTTTTCATTGGCTTTACACGGCATTTGAATACTACGTTGCATATAAAGAATATGGCTGGGATAAATTCACATCATATAATTGAGTCAATTTTTAAAGGTGTTGCTAGAAATTTGGCAGAAGCTGTGAGTATTGATGAAAAGTATAGAGATGAGATTCCATCGACTAAAGGGGTTTTGGTTTAGTGAGAGTTAAGAAGATACTATTTATAAGTCTGTTTTCTTTGGTGTGTTCAGTAAATTCGTTTACTAAACCATTATTTAATGAAAATGTAACAAAAAAATTAAAAGAAATCATAATAAATTTATTTATTTTGAAAAAAATATTAAAAAATCAGAAATAAAAATTTAAGGGGAATAATATTAATTTATTTCCCCAAATAAATTATCTAATTTTTTAAAATTATTATTTCAATAGAAAGTCTATAATTTTTTTTCGCTCAATTCCATTTATGTTGAATTTAGTTAAATTATCCATAGAAAGAACATATTTGGGATAATTATCTTTAATGTCTTTTAATGGTGCAAATTCTCTTTCAATAGTATCGTCAGAAGCTAAAAGATAAGTAACTTGAATGTATAATTTTTCATTTTCTTTTTGTCCTATAAAATCAATTTCTTTTGTCTTTAGCTTTCCGATATTTACATTGTACTTTCTTCTTAATAATTCTAAATAAATAATGTTTTCAAGATGTCCAGCAATATCATTTGCTCTATATCCTAATTGAGAATGTTTTAATCCTAAATCAAGAAGATAAAATTTTTCTTGCGTTTCTAAAATGGATTTTCCTTTTATGTCGTATCTTTGAACTTTTGAAATAATATAGGCATTTTCAAGTGCTTTTAGATAATTGTAGATGGTTTCAGTGCTTAACTTTCTGCCTTGATTTTTTAAAAAATCTGAAATTTTTTTTGCAGAAAAAGTATTTCCGATATTATCAAAAATAAATAAAATAACTCTTTCCAGTAATTCAATATCTCTTATATTATTTCTTGAAATAACATCTTTTAATAAAACAGAATTATAAATATCAGTCAAATATTGATAAATCGAAGTTTTATCTTGACTAAAATTATGAATGGCAGGCAGTCCTCCAAACTTCAGATATTGTTCAAAATACTCCTCTGTAGTGTAAATTTTCTGCGGATTTTGAATTTTAGAAAATTTTATAAATTCTTTAAAGGATAAAGGAAAAACTTTTATTTCAACATATCTTCCCGCGATATAAGTGGCAAGTTCAGAAGATAATAAATTAGCACTAGAACCCGTAATATAAATATCACAGCTCAAGTCTACCAATAATGAATTTATTGCTTTTTCCCAAGAATCAACTTCCTAAATCTCGTCAAGCAATATATAAATTTTTCCAGTTATATTTTGGGATTTATCAATAATATAACTGTATAAATTTTTAAAATTTGTTAATTCAGCAAACATTAAAGACTCAAAATTAATAAAAATAATATTTTCCTTGTTTATTCCGTTTTCTTCAAGTTCTTTGGATATTAATTTTAATATCATAGATTTACCACTTCTACGCATACCAGTAATAACTTTTATTATAGGTTTATCCATAAATTTTCTAATTTCTTTTAAATACTGTTCTCTTTTTATCATTTTATCACCGCCTATATAAGAAATTATAGCACTTATTTTAAAGTTTTTCAACTTATAAGAGAAAAAATATAGAAATTTAAAATTTATTTCTGTTATATAAGAAAAATTATCAAAAGTATATCCCTATCTTTTTTTGAAATTATATGGTAAGATAAAATAAAACAATATTATAAGAGGAAAAGTATAAATATAGAAGAAAAAATATTAATGAAAATAGTAAAGAAAAAATATGAAAAAAAGAAAAAAAGGAGTAAAGGAAATTGTGTATACGGGAATGGCATTTTATGGGAAAAAGTTAAAGTGGAGTGTAAAATAGTTATTTATATTTTGCTTCTTTTTGTTTGTATAGTATAAATTCTAAATTTAATAAAAAGTAAAAAATTGTTTTTATAGTAATTTTATGGTATAACAAGAATAAAGAAATATATTTGGGAAAATAAAATGCAGAAGCAAGCAATGATAACTTCTATTCAAAATATAAAATGGGATTCGCTACAAGCAATAAAATTTTATAAAAGTAATTAATGAATCAAAGGATATTTCAAAAGAAAAATATGAAGCACAAAAAATAATGAATGAGATTTTAAATACTGGGAATAATATAAAAGAAATAGAAACACTAACTTTATTTGGTAAATTGAATAATAGAAGGATAGAATTGATAAAACAAAATAATGAAGTGTATAAATAAACAATAAAATAGAAAGGGAAATTTTAAATTATGATAGCAGTGATTGATTATGGAGTAGGAAACCTTTTT
Source organism: Leptotrichia hongkongensis (assembly GCF_041538065.1). Lineage (NCBI taxonomy): Bacteria > Fusobacteriati > Fusobacteriota > Fusobacteriia > Fusobacteriales > Leptotrichiaceae > Leptotrichia > Leptotrichia hongkongensis. Next base: position 23,438 of record NZ_JBGORW010000011.1, read on the forward strand.
TCCTTGCTTTCTTCTTTAAACTATGTCGGACTGGATACGAAGCTGACTAATGATATTGAAGAGATAAAAAATGCCAAGGGGATAATATTGCCAGGAGTCGGGGCTTTTAGAGATGCTATTGGGAATTTGGAAAAATATGGGCTAAAAGAGACTTTGATAAGTGAAGCGAAAAAAGGAAAGACGTTTTTGGTAATTTGTCTTGGTATGCAGATGCTTTTTGAAAAAAGTTATGAATATGGTGAATATGAAGGACTTGGTCTTATAAATGGAACTGTTGAGGAAATAAAAAAATATATTCCTGAAAACTCTGATTTGAAAATACCTCATATGGGATGGAATAGTTTAGCCATAAATGATGGATTTAAAGATGATAAAATTTTAAAAAATGTAGACAATAATGAATATGTTTATTATGTTCATTCATATTTTGCAAAAACAGATATGAAAAATATTGTCGCATATTCAGAGTATGGAACAAAAATACCTGGAATTGTAAAAAATGAAAATGTCTATGGAATGCAGTTTCATCCTGAAAAAAGTGGAGATACTGGATTGAAGTTATTGAAAAACTGGGGAGAATTAATAAAATAAAAGTAACATTACGATTATTTTACTTAGTTTATTGATTTTTTGATTTTGATAACTTATTTTTTAATTGAGAAGAGGTATTTATGAAAAAAATAATATTACTGATAGGTCTTCTTGCATCAGTGAATATGAATGCTAAAAGCCGAAGTGAAATGATAAGGCAGGATTTGTCAAAATTAGGAGTTTCTCAGGAAATAATATTAAAAACAATAGAACTGGATAAAGAAATACCTAATGTAGTGAGTGAACCTGATAGGGAAAAAGTAAAAAATTTGGCATTAAAAATTGAAGCATTGCTGAAAAAGAATGAGAAGAATTTTGTGTTATCAGAAAATTTGATAAATATTTATAATGCACTTGGAAAAAGTGATGCTGAAAAATTAAATAATTTTAAGCGGTATGAAAAATATAACCCTTATGAAGTGTCAAAATTATTTTTTTCAAATATGTATTATGCTAACAAAGGAGATACAGCAGCGTTTGATAAAAATTATGAAAAACTTAAAAGGGAATATCCTGATTATTTAATCACTAGAATTGCTGTAACATATACGATAGGAAGAGATGCAATCTGGAATGTTATGAAAAATGATGAAAAAGCGGCCCTTGCAAGTTTAAATTCCATTATGAAGATGTGTGATGATAAAATAAAAACGGAAGAATCACGTATTTCTGATGAGCAGGCGTGGGCATACAAATTGACGATGGGATGGTTTGCAATAAGCTTTTATTTAAATGAGAATCGTACGCAGGATGCAATTGATTTTTATTATGAAAATTTTGAAGGGAAAAATAAGCCAAGTGAAGAAATATTGTATTACAACAGGTATCAAAACTGGTATATAAAATCGGAGCTGGCAAAGGCAAATAAAACTGATTTTTACAATAATAAGAAAATATTTCAAAAAAATTTGGATAAAATAAGAATGTTTGATTAGTATTTTTGAGATTTTCTATCAAAGTTAGAATTTCGAGTATGATTGTTGAAGCAGATATTCCAAATATTAGGATTTTTATATTAAGATTTTTCCTTTGTGTTTTGGAATGACTTAACTTTTTTGAAAAATTTTGCAGTACATAAAAAAATAGAGTTATAGAATAAAGTATATAATATTTGAAGGAGATTAAATTATGATAGAGATTTTTCCAGCGATAGACTTACATAACGGTCAGGCAGTGCGATTGAAACAAGGAGATTATAATCAAGTGGAAGTGTTTTTTAAAAATCCTGTTGAAGTTTTGGATTTTTTTAATAAAAATAATTCAAAAAATCTTCATATTGTAGATTTGGACGGAGCAAAAGACGGAAACACTAAAAATTATGAAGTTATAAAAGAACTGGTTGAAAAAAGTGATTTTTTTGTTCAAGTTGGCGGTGGAATCCGTGATGAAGAGAGAATAAAAAAATATATTGAATTGGGTGTAAATAGAGTTATTTTAGGAACGATTGCTGTTGAAAATGAAGAGTTTTTAATAGAAATGGTAAAAAAATATGGAGATAAAATTGCAGTTTCTGTGGATGCGAAAAATGAAAAAGTAGCTGTAAAGGGATGGACAGAAACCGTTGAATTAAATTCAGTTCAGTTGAGTTTTGCAAAAAGTTATCGGACATTGTAGTAAAAAACAATAATTTATACCGACATTTCAAAAGATGGAATGTTAAATGGTACAAATCTTGAAATTTATAAAAAGTTGTCCAAAATAGTAAAATCAAATATTATAGCTTCTGGTGGAATTACATTTTTAGATGAAATAAAAGAACTTAATGAAAATGGAGTTTATGGAGCTATTGTTGGAAAGGCGATTTATTCTGGAAATCTTGATTTAAAAGAAGTATTGGAAGTTAGCAAATAATATTTTAAAAATTGTTTAAATGAAATTGAAAATGTAAATATTGCATATTAAAAGAAAGTGGGTGCAAAAATGCTTGCAAAGAGAATAGTTCCCTGTTTGGACGTGAGAAACGGGAAAGTGGTAAAAGGTGTTAATTTTACCGAGATAAAAGAGGTTGAGAATCCCGTTGAGTTAGCAAAGTTTTATAATAAATCTGGTGCTGATGAACTTGTTTTTTATGATATTACAGCAACTGTTGAGGAAATACTGATATTTTAAAGGAAGTGGCAAGTCAAATATTTATTCCGCTTACTGTTGGCGGTGGGATAAATACACTAGATGATTTTGACAGAGTGCTAAAAGCGGGGGCAGATAAAGTAAGTGTCAATTCAGGTGCAATAAGAAATTCAAAACTAATTGAAGAAGCTGCAAAAAAATATGGAGATCAGTGTGTAGTTTTGTCTGTCGATGTAAAAAGAGTAGACGGCAAATTTAAAGTTTTTGCAAAAGGCGGTAGAGAAAATACTGGAATTGATGCAATTGAATGGTTTGTGCAGGGGCAGGAAAATGGAGCTGGAGAAGTTGTTGTGAACAGTATCGATACGGATGGCGTTAAAACTGGCTTTGATTTGGAATTATTATCAATTTTGGCTAAAAAATTGTCAATTCCAATAATTGCGTCAGGTGGAGCTGGTAACATGGAACATTTTAAGGAATTATTTAAAATACCAGGAATTGATGCAGGACTAACAGCTTCGATTTTTCATCTTAAAGAAGTGGAAATTATGGAGCTGAAAAGGTATTTGAGGGATAATGGAGTGGAAATGAGGATTTGATATAGTTGAATAAAAAAGGGTCTGTCTCATAAAGTAAATAAAATTACTAAATCATAAATTTTATATATTTTACTATATTTATAAAGTCAATAAAAATAATATCTGTTAATTTTTAAAAATATATAACATTTATGTTAGTAAAATTATTTTTGACTTATGAGACACCCTCATTGGTTTTCATTTTTAAAAATAGAGTCTATATCTCTATGGCTAAAAATAATACGCAAAATAATTATACTTTTTAAATTATCATTTACAGAATAATATAAAATATAGTTGTTAATCAACTTTTTTCTAATAATCAATAATGTACTCTGGTAAAAATTTATTCGTAACTTTTGGATAACTCTTTGGAAATAACTGAATGTTCGTAACAGATTCTTGAAATTTATTTATAAAAGAGGTTGCAGCTGTTGAATTATTTAATTCTACTTTGAGATTTAATAAAAAATATAGAGCGAGATATTGTCAATAAATTTTAAAATACTTATGGAAAAAAGTAAGATGAAAGAAACTTATTTTATTTACCGAGATAAATAGGCATCAGAAAGACAAAGTGACGGAGTTGAATTTTGTAAAATACCTGAATTTTATGATAATAAAATTTATTTTTATTGTGCAGAATTATATGATTTTTTTGACTTCGATTGAAGATATTGGAGATTTGAGTAAAGCAAAAGATTTTAAATTAAAGAATAAAATAATCCCAGCTACTTTGAAAGAAATTTGTAGTAATGAGTTAGTTGATTATATTAATTTTATTAAGTAGTATGATATTCAAAATAAAAAAATTTTAGGTGTCACGTATATTAATTTATAAGGAGGTTATATATGATAATTTTGAAAAAATTAAGGAATAAAACAAACTATTTAGCTATTCTAGCTATTTTAATATGTATCGCAACAACTATAAGCACAGCAAATAATATTTATGAAAATCTATATTCTTTTAGATCTAAACGAAAGGTTGAGAATCCTGATCCAGATTTTGAATTAAAGCAAAAAGTCAAAGATAGGATAAAAGATGTTTCTACAAGAGCAGAAGCTGAGTCAAGACTAGTTTGGGTGGAAGTTCCTGTCTGGAGATTAAAAGACGGGAAAAAGGTGTCTGATACAGAAAGATTTCAGATTTTGGACGTACTTGCTAATGATGTAAAGGAAATTTTTCATGAAATACATAAAGGAAAAGAGAAATTTCCAATAAAAAACTTAATTGGCTATTCGTGGAGAGGAAGTTTTAAAAGTTTGCACAGCACAGGGCGGGCGATAGACTTAAATCCTGAAGAAAATCCACAGGTAAACAGCAACGGAAAGGCTATTGTCGGAAAAAGCTGGCAGCCAGGAAGCAACCCATATTCTATAAAACCTGATGGCGATGTAGTGAGAGCATTTACAAAAAGAGGCTGGATCTGGGGAGCGAACTTTAGAACACGAGATTATATGCATTTTGGCTTTGCAGAAATGTAATTTAAATAAATACAGAATAAAAAGAGGCGAGAAAAATGTTGCTTGGTGGAAATAAAACTACGAGAAAGATTGATAATTTTGCTATAAATAATTTGAAAATTCCAAGTATCGTGCTTATGGAAAATGCTGCAATTTCATTTGTAAAACATATTGATGAAAATGAAGATAATTTTCTTATTATTTGTGGTAAAGGCAATAATGGCGGAGATGGTTATGCAATTGCACGCCAGTTATTTTCAAAGGGAAAAAATGTTAAAATTTTTTGTATTAGCAATGAAAATATGAGTAATGATTGTATGATAAATTATGAAATTTGTAAGAATATGGGAATTGAGATATTTTATAAAATAGAAGAATTGGATAAATTGTTTTTTGAATGTAATGTTGTTATTGAAGGAATTTTTGGAACAGGATTAAATTCAGAAATAAAAGGAATTTATCAGGAAATCATTCAAAAAATCAATACAGCAAGCAATAATAAAAAAGTTTATTCAATTGATATTCCCTCTGGAATTAATGGCGATACTGGTGAAATTATGGGAATTTCAGTCAAAGCAGATATTACAATTTCATTTGTCACTTACAAAAAAGGATTTTTAAATTCAAAAATAAAAGATTTTTTAGGAAAAATCATTATTGAAAATATTGGATTGAACGAAACTAGTATCAATCATTTACTCAAAGAGTATTATTTAACACCTGACATGATAAAAAGTTTTCGTATAAAAAGAAATGAAGATTCCCATAAGGGAGATTTTGGAAAAGTATTGATTTTTGCTGGAAGCAGTGGATTTTATGGTGCAGGAAATATAGTTGCAAAATCGTGTGTGAGAACAGGAGCAGGACTAACTACTGTAATTACTGATAAAAATAACTTTTCATTAAATGTATTTGTGCCAGAAGCTATGAGTTTTCCAATTAATTTTGATAATATAAATGAAAATCTCGAAAAATTAGAAAATGAAATCTTAAACAGCGATGTAATTGCAATTGGGCCAGGAATTGGAAAAAGTGAGCAAGCATTTTTAATTTTCGAAAAATTGATCAGTATTAAGAAAAACAATAAAGGGAATACAATAAAACTGATATTAGATGCAGACGCTTTAAATTTGCTGTCAGAAAACAGGAAACTTTTTGAAAAAATAAGAAATAGAAGCATTTTGACACCACATTTGGTTGAATTTTCACGACTGACAGGATTTTCTACAGATGAAATTAATAAAAATCGATTTGAAATAACAAAAAATTTTGCAAAAAAATACGAGATAATTTTACTATTAAAAGGTAAAAATACCATTATTACAAATGGAGAAGAGCTTTTTGCAAATAGTACAGGAAATTCACATATGGCAAATGGCGGAATGGGAGATTGCTTAACAGGAATTATCTGTTCGCTTGTGGGACAAAAATATGATTTAATGAAGTCTGCTGGAATTGGAGCATATTTGCATGGTAAAATTGCAGATGAATTGGTAAAAAAACAGTATATTGTTAATGCTTCACATATTATTGAAAATATTTCAGAGTGTATTCTAAATATTTTTCAAAATTGATTAAATAGAAAATCTAGCTATAGAACGAAATTTATTATATTTTAAGTTTTGAAAAATAATATTAAAAAAATATTTGAAAAATTAGATAAAATGTAGTACAATAACATTATAAAGAATCTATTTATAATTTTATAACACAAAAATTTAATACTTTTTTAAGAAAGGAATCAAAAATGGCACTATTTTCTAGTAACAATGATAAAAAGTCGAGAGAAAGAAGAGAAAACGAAGACAGACTGAGCAGACAATTTTCTGCAAACAATGACGAAAACGTAAATGGTATCAGCACAATTTCAATGGAGACAACTATAACAGGTACTATCGAATCAAATTCTGTATTTAAAATGGAAGGAGTTTTAAACGGAGATATTAAAGGAAATAAACTTGTTCACGTTGGAAAGACAGGGCAAGTAAAAGGAAACATTACTGCTGAAACAGTGGTTGTAGATGGAGAAGTTTCTGGAGAAATCATAGCAGATAAAGTTGAAATAGGAGGTACAGGTAAGGTTTATGCTACAATAACTTCAGCTGTATTTGTAATACAAGAAGGTGGAATATTCGAAGGAAGAAAAAAAATTAAAATAGCTCTTATAAAAGAAGAAGATACTAAAGCAAAAAAAGAAAAAGAAGAAAAGAAATCTAAAGAGCCAGAAATAAAAGTAAATGAAAATAAAGAAAATGTTCAATTATAAAAATTTGTAATTTAAATATAAATTTAGTCATAAATTCATTTAACATATGAGTTTATGGCTATTTTTATGTATTTTTTATGTTATATAATTTTCAAGTTAAACAATTTTTCCATTTATACTATACATTAAAATAAAATTGTGATAAAATCTAATAAGCAGAGATAAATTAAATAAAAAAGGAATGAAGTTTGATGAAATTCATTGTAGAGAATTCAGCGGAAATAAAGGATATTATCGAATATCATAATGATATAGAGATTCCTGATTATAGTAAAAATCTTAAAGAAATAAAACAAAATAAAAATATTGTAATTTTGGGAAATTTTGACGGTGTTCACAAGGGGCATCAGATAATTTTAAAAAAATCTGTAAATAAAGCTAAAGAAGAGAATTTAAAAACAATTGTCTATACATTTAATGAATATCCGAAAAATAAACAGACTAAAATAACAACTTGCTCTGAAAAAGCATATTTATTGAATGAAAATGGAATTGATTATCTTTATCTGGAGCAATTTGAAAAAGTTAGGAATTATACACCGAAAGAGTTTGTAGAAAAAGTACTTGTGAATACTTTAAATGCTAAAGAAGTTTATTGTGGGTTTAACTTTACTTTTGGAAAAGAAAAATCTGGAGATGTAAGTACGCTTGAAAAACTTTTAAAAGAAAAAAATATAAAGCTTAATGTTCAAGAACCTGTACGAGATGAGAACAAAGAAATAATAAGCAGTACAAGAGTTAGGAATTATATTAAAGAAGGAAATTTTGAAAAAGTTAGAGAACTTCTTGGACATAATTTTATTATTCTTGGAGAAGTTGTTTATGGTAAACAGTTGGGACGTGTTTTGGGCTTTCCTACAGCAAATTTACGATTTGAGAACAAAATTTATCCAGAATTTGGAGTTTATGGAGTAAAAGTTTATATTGAAGATGATGAAAAAATTTATAATGGAGTAATGAATATTGGTAGAAATCCAACGGTAGATATTGGTGTATTAAGTGTAGAAACAAATATTTTTGATTTTTCAAAGGACATATATGGGAAAATAATTCTAATTGAAGTTTTGGAAAATATTAGAAGTGAGAAAAAGTTTGATTCTGTAGAGGAATTAAAAGAACAGATTGGAAATGATGTAGATTATTGGAAAAACAAAATCTCGTATTGGCGTAAAAAATATCAAAAAGAAAAATAGGTAAAATATGGAAAATATAATACAAATTAAGATTGATAATTTTGAAGGTCCATTAGATTTACTCATTCATTTAATCGAAAAAAAGAAAATGGACATTAATGAAATAAATATTTCACAAATAATAGATGATTATTTAGGATATATTCATGCTCAAAAAGAGTTAAATCTAAAAATAAAAGTTGAATTTTTGATAATGGCAACTGATTTAATCGAAATTAAGGCTTATTCAGTATTAAATAGGGACAAAAAATTAGAAAAAATTGAAAATCTAGAGAAAAAAATAATAGAATATCAATTATTCAAAGAGATTTCAGAATTATTTTCAAAACATGAAAATGAATATAATATTCCTTATACAAGAACAGGTACTGAAAGTATGGGAGATGAAATAATAGAATATGATATCTCAAGCCTAAATTTAGATAATTTATTTAAAAGTTTAAAAAACTTGGTCAATACAAAGCTAAGAGAAAAAAATGATTCTCAAGATAGAATGATTTTAAATTTGGAAGAAGACAGTTATTCAGCAGAGGATGCTTATAACGAGGTTTCAGATATTATAAAAAATGATAAAAAAGTGGAGTTTAATCAGCTGTTAAGGAATAAATTCTCAAAATCTAGAATAGTAACCTTGTTTCTTTGTATTCTAGATATGTTTAAAAATGGAGAAATTGACATAATTGTCGAAGAAAAAAACTTTTTTATTAAGTCAATGCAAAATTCAAGAAAGGAAATTAATTAATGTTTAAATCTAGTTTTATAGTAATGATTATAAATATGCTAAGCCGTATTTTAGGCCTTGTCCGTGAAATGATTATCGGAAGCGTGTTTGGTGCAACAGGAATGACAGATGCATATTTTAGTGCCACAAAAATCCCCAATTTTTTTACAACATTGTTTGGGGAAGGATCTCTCGGTACAGTCTTTATCCCAATTTATAATCGTGGAATCGAAGAACAAGGAAAAGAGAGAACGGATGAATTTGTCTTTTCAGTATTAAATTTAATAGTTGCATTTACATCAACAATGTCAATATTAATGATTTTGTTTTCAAGACAAATTTTAAAAATAACAACAGGTTTTGCAGATCCTGAACGTTTTGAAACAGCTAATATGCTTTTAAAAATAGTTGCTTTTTATTTTTTATTTATTGCACTTTCTGGAGTAGTATCATCGTTATTAAATAATTATAAAAAGTTTGCGGTGGCTGCATCAATGGGAATTGTTTTTAACTTAACAATTATAATCGGAACACTTCTTTTAAAAAATAAAATGGGAATTTATGGATTAGGGATAGCTTATTTGTTGTCAGGATTTTTTCAGCTTGCTATGATGCTTCCACAATTTTTTCAAATAATGAAAACGTATAAATTTACATTTAACTTAAAAGATGAATATGTTATTGAAATGTTTAAGTTAATGATTCCAACATTAATAGGAATTTTTGGATACCAAATAAACGAAATTATAGACAACCGTTTTGCCACAATGTTGCCTGCAGGAACAGCAAGTGCCTTAAATTATGCAAGCCGTCTATATTTATTGCCAATCGGAGTTTTTGCTATTTCATTGGCAGTAGTGATATTTCCTACATTATCAAAGGCTGTAGTAAAAAATAATATGAAAACAGTAAGAAAAGTAGTTCATCAAGGTTTGTACATGTTAGCATTCTTAATTGTTCCTTCTTCAGTTGTATTATTTGGTTATGCGCAGGAAATTGTGACATTAATTTACAAAAGAGGGCATTTTAGTGAAAAAAGCGTAGTAATAACTTCTGAAACATTGCAATTTTACGCAATCGGACTATTATTTTTCTCAACAATACACCTTCTTACAAGAAGCCATTATGTATTCAAGGATAGAACTTTGCCAGTAATTTCTTCATTTACAGGAATTGGAATTAATATTCTTTTAGACTGGCTGCTATACAAGCAATACCGACATGTTGGACTTACGTTTGCAACATCATTTGCAGCAATGGTAAATTTCCTTATACTATATATATCTTTAGCAAGACGATATGTGAAATTACGAACATTTAAATATCTTGTAATACTTATAGTTACATTTGCTACATCAGGAATCTCATTTTATATTTCAAAAATGATAAGACTAAACATAATAGGAAGATTTAGCATTGCAATTAATTTAACAGCATTTGCTGTAATTTATCTTCTAATATGGTTTATCTTGATTTCAATTTTTAGAAAAGATTTAATTGAAAAAATGCTAAAAAGAGTTTTAAATAGAGGATAAGTATGATACAGGAAAAAATTAGATATACAAAGACAGGTAAACGAATAGAAGTTTACGAATTTAAAGCTAAACTACATCAAAAAGTAGTAATGAGCAAAAATCAGTTTGAAGAACATATTTTTCCAAAACATCCTGAAATCTCGCTGGAAATAATAAAAGAAGTATTAGAAAATCCAGATTTTGTAACAAAACAGTCAAAATCTCGAAAAGAGCATTTTTATCAAAAAAAAATTGGGAAATTGAATTATTTTGTAGTAATTTCCCAACATAAAAATGTAAAAAATTTAAGATTTGTGTTAACAGCCTTTATGGCAAAAGATATAAATTTTTTAAAAGAAAAAAATATACATTACAGATACAAAAAATAAAAATATCAACTTATGGAAAAATTATTAATATTAATCCTTTTTTTAAATAGAAATAAAGTTTTGTAATTAGATAATTCAATATTCTTTAACAGAAAAGCTTGTAATAAATTCGTTATTTAAACAAGATTTAGTATAATCAAAAAATTGAATACAATATAAGAAAAAAATCATCGTAATAGAGAGCGTATAAGAGCCTAAAATTAAGTTAGCCATACTTTTTTATTGTCGATGATTTTTTATTGCTTAAAATCGCTTATTTAGCTTTTTTAGATTTTCTATTTATGTAAAACATAAATAGAATTTTTATTATAATGCACTATAAAATATATAATAAATGGTATTCTATAAATTCATAAAGTTCTATAAAAGTTCTGTTTTTTAAATAAATTTTTGAAATTATTTGTTCAATTTTTCCATTAACTGAATGTTCGCATCCTTATATAAATGAGAATATGTATTTATAGTAGTTTGCAAATTATCATGTCCTAGTCGCTTGCTGATAGCAGTGATGTCAGCTTGGATAAATAATAAATATGAAGCATGAGAATGCCTAAAGTCGTGAAGGCGTATTTTAGGTAAATTTGCTTGTAAACTGTATTTCTCCAAAATGTATCTAAGTTGTGAACTTTTTAAATTAAAAATTCTAGCACTATTTATATTTTTTTTATTTTGATTTATTTTTGAAGTTTCAGAAAAATATAATTCTAAATCCGAAATAAGAGTTTCTGGCAATAAAACTTTTCTTATAGAGCCTAAAGTTTTCGGAGTAGTGATATAATCCTTTTTATTTATACGTGAAAAAGTTTTATTCACGTCAATAAATTTTTCTTCTAAATTAACATCATTTTTAGAAAGAGCCAAAAGTTCACCAATCCTAAGTCCAGTCCAAAACAAAATTTTAAATATAATAATAGAATCAGAATATTCTCCATTTTTCTCTTTATTTTTTAACTCTAAAACTTCGATAAACTTTTCAAAATCGTTTAAAGACCAAATTTTCATTTCCGAACGATTTTTCTTGCTTCCAAAAGATCCCATATTTTTACAAGGATTTTCATTTAGTCCTTGATATTTCGTAGCCCAGTTAAACATGCTTTTCAATGCTGCATAAATATTAGACTTAGAATTTTCACTAAACAGTTGTGCATTTTTATGTTCCTTTTCTAACATCTCGTTCTGCCATTCTCTAATCATAAAAGGAGTAATCTTATTTATTTCAATTTTATCAAAAAATGGTAAAATATGCAAACGGAAATATGTTCCTATAGTATTGACTGCAGTAGACTTGTGTCTTTTACTATAATCTTCAAAATAAAGTTCATATAATGATTGAAATGACATATTCATAGACTTGGCAATCTTTTTCTTAAATTCGTATTCGTATTCTTGAGCCTCTTTTTTCTTCTTAAACCCAGTCTTTTTGTACTTTTTATTTACGCCTTTATAGTCTTTGGCATAAAACATCGCATACCAAGTCTTTTTATCCGCATTGTAATAAACCGGCACTTTAAAGTTCTCCTTACTTTTATGATTTTCAATATAATTATATCACATTTTTATATTAAATAAAGTTTTTTTATTAGTATTTTTAGATATTAGATATAGTATAGATATAGTATATAAAATAAAAAAATTTTATATAACATGAAGAGTAAGAGTATAAAATACTAGAAGAAGCAAAAGAAATATAAATCTAATGAATATAATAAGGTAATAAGGGTGTATAATTTATCATTTAAATTACATAACATACATTATCGGACTATAAATTAATTTAAAATATAACATTATTTTTTTAATAATTAAATTAATTAATACGTCCGATAAAATACTTTATATTAATTATTGTGTTAATATTTCCAATCATTATATCATTTCATTTAATATATCATAATATATATATCATGCGTATCTTCTTTTTAACTTAAATTATACAATTCATATATCAATTCTTGTGGTATTTTCTCATCTAACTTCCACAAAATCCTCATTGGTTTATCTCCATAGCTTTTATAATAATTGGCTTTTCCTAGATAAATAAATGGATTTGTTTTATTATTATTCATAAACGCATATTTTCTTATAAATATGTGGACATTATACCCTAATTCACTATGGTTTGTGAACATTTTCCCGACACTTGAGTTATGGGCTGTTTTAGGTTGGCTTATCCATTGAATTAAGTTGTCAGCAAATAAAGAATTATCGTATTTTAAGTTTTCTTGTAAAATATGAGTTTTGTCAATTGTTGCAAAAAGACAAATATCCTTGTCTGTATTTGCATAACCTGCTCTCCAGCTTCCTTTTGGTACTTTGGAATCCAGTAAAATTTGGAGTTCTATTCTTTTATATTTTTTGTATGGAATCAGAATATTCTCATTAAATATCGATAAATTATTACTTCTCTTAAATTCTGACAATCCTAGGTATAGTAATTCTTTTAGACGAATCTTGAAATTATAATTTGAATTTTGAGAATTATCTAAATTTATAAGTTTTAAGTTTATTTCATTGTTGTTATCAATTTTATTTATACTTTGAAATACTTTTCTGTAATTTTCAGAGATTTTAAATAAATTATTATTTTTTGAATTTTGTTCTAAAATTTTATCTTCAACTAATTCTTTAAAAATACGATTTACAACGTATTCTTTTTCAAAATTGTCTTTAATATTAAAATAATTTTTGTACTCATTAATAATGATTTCTGAAGTTATGAACTCATTATTTATCAAATAATTTATAATTAAATACGTAAATGGCTCTACAAGTGTCAATTTTTTTTCTAAATATGCCAAAAATTCAATTTCTTCTGAATTTAAAGATATTTTATTCATTTTTAGAATTTCAGGATTTTCAAATTGTAACTGTGCATTATAAAATGAGCCTAATTTTAGGGATAATTCTTGAAATAATTCGATATTTGTATCAAAATCACTTACTTTTAAAATTTCATTTTCAGATTTGCCAATTTCTTCTTTATAATCTAAATACAAGTCTTTTAAAATATTTTTAGAGCTAAAGTTAATTTTTTCGATTTTTTCAATAATACGATTTTGACAAACTCTATCCAGCTCTACATAGCATGATTTTGGAATATTTGAAAATTGATTTTTTATTTCGTTTATAATTTTTTCTTTTTTAGTAAATAAAGTATCCTTGTTGTCAACTTCGTTTGAAAAATAATTTATTAGCAAATAATCTTTCTTATGATTTCCAATAAAATCAATAATTGTAACAAAATCTTTATTTTCAGCTTTTCTTAATCCTCTTCCAATTTGCTGTATAAAAATTGTTGAGGACATTGTGGGACGTAAGAATAGCAGTAAATTAATTGTTGGGATGTCAATTCCTTCATTTAAAATATCTACTACACATAAAATTTCAATTTTTTTATTTTTAAATTTTTCTAAAATTTCTGCTCTTTCGTTTGAGCTTGTATTTGCTGTGATTACAGCCGATTTATAGCCTTTGTTTGTAAATTCTTCTTTCATGAAAAAAGCATGCTCTATATTTTGGCAAAATGCGACAGCACTTAATTTGTCGCCATCAAAACCAAACTTATTGATTTTTTCAACAATATAATCGGTACGTGTGTTCAGTAATAAATTTTCTAATAATACCTTTTCATTATATTTCCCATTTTTGTAAGGAATATTATCATAATTAATCATGTAATCATTCACGCCAAAATAATGAAAAGGCACAATCAAATCCTCTTCCAAAGCCTCTTTTATTCCAATTTCATCCACAACATTATAGTCACAAAGTGAAAGAATATCCTTGCCATCCATACGTTTCGGAGTTGCTGTCAAACCTAGTAAAAATTTACTCTGAAAATACGATAGTGTATTTAAATAACTGTCTGACATTGAATGATGAAATTCGTCAACTATGATATAATCAAAAAAATTATATTTAAATTCATTGTAACAATTTCTTAATGATTGAATAGAAGCAAAAATCATTCTTTTATTAGTTTCTTTTAAGCCACCGTAAATTCTTCCAAATTCATTTTTATCGATTTTGAGAATTCTCGAAAAGACATTCATTGCATTTTCCAGCAATTCTTCACGATGAGCGATAAACAAAAACTTTATATTTGAATTTTTGGACTTTCCATCATTTGTTTCAAATATAAAATTTTTATTGTTAGAGTTAATTTCAAAAAATTGTTTTATATCCATTGCAGCAAGGTAAGTTTTTCCCGTACCTGTTGCAGAAATCACAAGACCCTTTTTATTTCCGTTTTCTCTTGTTTCCTTCAACTTTTCTAAAACTTTTTTTTGCATGCTGTTTGGAATAAATTCATCTCTTTGTGTTATTTTTGTTTTTCTATAATCAAATGTATTTTGTGTGTTTATAGATTTTTTATATTTTTCATATTCATCAATAAAATCTTCTGTTAATTCTATCGCTTCATTACTGTGCCACAATTTCTCAAATTGATTTAGTGATTTTTCATAAATATTAAAAAAACTGCTATCTGTCAGTTTTACATTCCATTCTTCTGCCGAATACAAGGCACTTTGGCTAATATTAGAGGATCCGATTATAACACTATGATATTTTTCTTTTTCAAACAAATATGCTTTTGTGTGAAAACTCTCGCTTGAATTATTATAAATCTTTACTTTTATATTTTTATACGACAATAGTTTTCGTAATGCCTTCGAGTCTGTAATATTCAGATAAACAGATGTTATAATTTCTCCTTGAATGCCTTGTTTTTCTAGTTCGTCCAAAGTGCTTATTAAAAGCTGTATACCTGAGTATTTTATAAAACTTACTATAAAATAGAATTTTTTACAGTTTAATAATTCCTGTTTTAAATAAATAAAAAAATTACGAAACTTTACTTTTTCGTTTATAATTAGTTCATTTATATTTCCGATTATATCGCTATTCTTTCGTTTTAACGGTAATTCAAAGTGAAAATCAGTATTTTGAATTTTTATTTTTTCTGATTCATCTGTAAACGCCCGATTTAATAAATACAACTGTTTTTCAGTAAATTCAATAACTTTTTGATAATCATTTTTTCCAATAAAATCAGAAATTTTTTCTGAAAAAGTTTCCAGAACTTCAAATTCTAAATTTTCCTTGTATTCAGTTATTTCTAAAAAATTATTATTTTTTTCTTCTGTATTTATTAAATTATTTGGCTCAGATTTTTTTACTAAAATACTCATTTTCACTCCATTTATTTTACTTTAATTATATTTTTTGACTTTACATAAATATTTTTTCAAAAATTATTCTTTTTCTAAAAATTCTAAAATTCGTTTATTTCCAGTCTTATGCTTCATCATCTTGAAGAAAATTCTAAACATTATAAGAACATCGTAATAACTACCGTGAAGCTGACTTTCTTCAAATGGGATATTATAGTAATTGGCACATTCCATAAGTTTTGGCCATTTGTAATTTCCGTACGAAGAACCGTTTACTTTAACGATGTCTATATTTGTTAGCATTGTATCAAATTGATTTTGCAGAGGAAAATCTACGAAGCTTCTGTCAAATTTTATGTTATGGGCTACAAAATGGTTTGTATCCTGACAAAACAAAAAGAAATTATCCATATCTTCCTTAAAAGTTAAAGGATATTCAATTCCTGTATTTTGAATAATATTTTTTCTTTCACTTAAAATTACATCATCTGTCAATCCGTTTACACTAACTGCCCCTTCGTTTAACTCCTCACCTTCATTTCTGAAATAAAATCTGTTAAATTCAGATACTTTTTTCCATTTATTTCTTTCTTCTCCAGAATTTTCAGAATTATAATTCACTTTTATTGCAGACATTGACAAAACAGAACTTCCCTGAAATCCATTTGTTTCCACATCAAAAAATATTATATTCTTATTTAGTTTTTTTTCTTTGTTCACTTTTTTCTCTTTTCCTTATATTTTTACACAAGATATAAAAAATTAATCATTTAGTTTTAATACTGATAAAAACGCCTCTTGCGGTATTTCTACATTTCCGATTGCCTTCATACGTTTTTTACCTTCTTTTTGTTTTTCTAATAATTTTTTCTTACGTGTAATATCTCCACCATAACATTTTGCAAGCACGTTCTTTCTAAGTGCCTTAATTGTTTCCCTTGCAATTATTTTTGTACCCAATGCAGCCTGTAATGGTATTTCAAACTGCTGTCTCGGAATTACATCTTTTAATTTTTCAACGATTGCACGTCCTCTGTAATAGGCATTATCTTTATGAGCAATGAATGAAAAGGCATCTACTGGATTTCCACTTACCAAAATATCCACTTTTACCAAGTCTGATTCCTTATATCCAATCATTTCATATTCAAATGAAGCATACCCTTTTGTACGTGATTTCAATTTATCATAAAAATCAATTACTATTTCTGCAAGCGGCAAGTCGTAACTTATCATTGTACGAGTTTCATCAAGGTAATTCATATTAAGGAAAGTTCCTCTTTTTTCCTGACAAAGCTCCATTACGTTTCCAACATAATCCTTTGGAACAATAATTGTCCCTTTTACATAAGGCTCTTCAATGTACTTTTTCCCTTCCGGAAATTCCGCAGGGTTGTCAATTACAATCATTTCCCCTTGTTCAGGTGTTACGTTATATTTAACCGACGGTGCTGTTGAAATCAAGTCAATGTTAAATTCACGACGTAATCTTTCTACAACTATTTCCATGTGTAAAAGTCCTAAAAATCCACATCTGAATCCAAATCCCAATGCAAGAGATGTTTCTGGAGCATAAGATAATGAAGCATCATTCAACTGTAATTTTTCTAATGCTTCCCTTAAATCTTCATAATCATCTGTTGAAACTGGATAAATTCCCGCAAAAACCATACTTAATGCAGGACGGTATCCTTCAAGAGCTGTATCTGTCGGATTTTTTACGTGCGTAATTGTATCCCCAACTTGTGTATCTTTGATTGACTTAATTCCTGTTATAATATATCCAACTGAGCCAACTGTCAATTCATCAACTTCCTTCATTTTAGGCGAGAAAATTCCAACTTCCAATACGTCAAATTCCTTTTCAGTAGACATAATCTTAATTCTGTCTCCTTTTGCAATTTTCCCTTCAATTATTCTAATGTATGTTATAACTCCTCTAAAATCATCGTAATGCGAGTCAAAAATTAACGCCTTCAAAGGATTGTTAATTTCACCTTTAGGTGCAGGAATATGCTCAATAATTGATTCCAGCAAATCTTCAATTCCAAATCCAGTTTTTCCAGAAACAAGAACAGCATCGTCTGCTGGAAGCCCAATAACTTCCTCTATTTCCAGCTTAACCTTGTCAGGATCAGCTGAAGGTAAGTCAATCTTGTTTATAACAGGCAATATTTCCAAATCGTTTTCCAAAGCCAAATACACATTTGCCAATGTCTGTGCTTCAATTCCCTGTGCAGCGTCAACTACAAGCAAGGCTCCATCACAAGCGGCAAGCGATCTTGATACTTCGTAAATAAAATCGACGTGTCCCGGCGTATCAATTAAATTTAACTCATAAGTCTCGCCGTTTCGAGCCTTATACTTCAACGTAACTGCTTGTGCCTTAATCGTTATTCCTTTTTCTCTTTCTAAATCCATACTATCCAACAGCTGATCTACCATTTCCCTTTGCGTTACAGTTCCTGTCTGTTCCAAAAGCCTGTCCGCAATAGTTGATTTTCCATGATCAATGTGTGCTATTATCGAAAAATTTCTTTTATTTTTTTGATCCAACATTTATATTGTTTCCTCCGTTTACTCGTTTATTATCTTCTTTATTATATTTTTAAAATGAGTAACTATTCTATCCGAATCTAGTTACTCAGCAATATGTATATTATATAATAATTTTGCATTTTTTCATAGTCTTTGTGAAAAATATTTTACCAAAATTCAGTTATTTTTTATATTATATTTTAATTTTTCGTAAAATTATAATAAAATCACTTTAAAACTGAACTTCAAGACCATGACTATTTTATTCAAACCTAGAGTTTATATAATATAGTACATTTTAAAATGGGAAATAAAAATTATATTAGTATCACTTAAATTATAAATTTATTTAACTTTTAACTGATTCCCAGATTGAAAAATAAAATAATTTATATTTGACAAAAATTCTCTAAAATATGATTTTGGTATTGAAATAAGCGGTGTTTTAGCAGGAAGTCCGTAAATTTCATAATTTTCATTGTTAAATCCAACTTTTCTAGCAATATTTTTAGAACGGAAAATATGATAATCATTCGTTACAATCAATACTTTAATTTTTCGATTTTTTTCATTATTATTTAGAACATTTTTACTATTTTCAATATTTTTTATCTTCTCAAGGCCAAATCTAAAATTCTCAACAGTATTCTTGGATTTATCTTCTAAAACTATTCTATCTGCACTAATTCCATTTTTCAAAAGTTCCCTTTTTATCGCCAATCCTTCTGCAACACCTTCATTTTTCCCTTGTCCACCAGTCGCAATAACCTTAACTTCTGGATTTTTTTTTAAATACTCCGTTGCAGCCTTTATTCTTTCCATAAGTGATTTAGTCGGATTTTCTCCTTGTACTCTTGCTCCCAGTATTATTACATAATCTACTTTTTTATTTTCATTTACGGCTTTTCTATCGGTTGTATATTCTTTTATTATAAAATATTGCACAAAGCAAAATAAAAAAACAAATAAGATAATAGAAATTTTTATTATTGTTATAATCGTATTCTTCATAAATTCTCGATTTTAAAAGTATCCTTTCTTAAAATAAAGGCTGTTCCATTTCTGAAACAACCACTATAAAATAATTATTCTTTCACGATAGCTGTAAAATCACTATAGTCCTGAACTTTAAAAACTCTTTTAAATATTTTATTATATTTTACAATAATTGTCAATTTTTTGTTTTTATTTTTTAATTGACATTTTGTACAAAAAGAACTATAATAAATTGTACAAAAACTATAAAGGAGTGATAAATATGTTAGCTGTAAGTTTTTCAACAATGAGAAGTAATTTAAAAAGTTATTGTGATAAAGCAGTGAAAGAAAATGAAGATGTAATTGTAACAAGAAAAAATGAAGAAAATGTAGTTTTAATAAATCTTGAAAAATATAATCAATTTTTGAAAGCAGTCCAAAATGCTGAATATCTTGCAAAAATAGATAGAGGATTTTCTCAGATGAAAAGTGGAAAAGGACAAGTTCATGATTTAATCGAGGTCGATGATGAATAAATTATGGACTGATGATGGCTGGGCAGATTATTTATATTGGCAATCTCAAGATAAAAAAACTTTAAAAAGAATTAACGAACTCATAAAAGATATTGAAAGAAATGGGGCATTGAATGGAATAGGCAAACCTGAAGCTTTGAAATATAGAAAAGGATTTAGTCGAAGAATTGACGAAACTAACAGGCTTGTCTATGCCATTGATGAAAATGGGGTTTTATGGATAATTTCTTGTAGAGGACATTATTAAAATTTTAATTTTTTACAATAAATTAAAAAGAGTGACACTTAATCCACTCTTTATTTTTTACACAAATATTTTAATTTACTGATTTTCAAATCCACCCGTATAAAGCTGATAATAAGTTCCTTTTTGTGCAATCAGTTCATCGTGATTTCCGCGCTCGATAATTCTTCCTTGATCAAGTACCATTATTACATCGGAATTTTTGATAGTTGAAAGTCTGTGGGCGATTACAAACACTGTTCTTCCCACCATCAACTTATCCATTCCTTCCTGCACGATTTTTTCTGTTCTTGTATCAATGCTTGAAGTTGCTTCATCCAGAATTAAGACTGGCGGGTCAGCGATTGCTGCTCTTGCTATTGACAATAATTGCCGCTGCCCTTGTGAAAGGCTGGAACCGTCACCGCTTAAGTAAGTGTCGTAGCCTTGTGGCAAGTGTTTTATAAAATGGTCAGCATTGGCAAGTTTTGCAGCTGCATACACTTCTTCATCTGTTGCATCAAGTTTTCCATATCTAATGTTGTCGGCAACTGTTCCAGAAAATAAGTGTGTGTCCTGTAATACAATTCCAAGCGATTCTCTTAAATCCTGTTTTTTTATTTTTTCAATGTTAATTCCATCATATCGGATTTTTCCGGAGTTAATATCGTAAAATCTGTTAATTAAGTTTGTAATTGTAGTTTTCCCAGCTCCTGTTGCACCAACGAAGGCAATTTTTTCTCCCAGCTTTGCATAAAGATTAATATTATGAAGTATTGTCTTTTCATCATTGTATCCAAATGTTACATCTTCAAAAACAACATCTCCCATTAGTCTTTCATAAGAAATCGTTCCATCAGAATGCGGATATTTCCAAGCCCATGCACCTGTGTGCTTCTCAGTTTCTGTAATATTTCCATTTTCATCAATATTTGCGTTTACAAGAGTTACATAGCCGTTATCTTGTTCAGGTGTCTGATCTAACAGGCTAAATACTCTTTGAGCTCCAGCCGATGCCAATATTACTGACGTTAATTGCTGTGCAATTTGTGAAACAGGCTGGTTTATTACTTTTATAAACTGCAAGAACGATACAAGTCCTCCGATTGTAAAGCCTGCAATATTATTAAACACAATTATTGAGCCAAGAACTGCTGTAAGTACAAAGTTTATATTTCCAAGATTTCCAACAGCAGGACCTAAAATATTTGCAAATTTCATAGCATTGTTCGCTCTATTAAATAGTGCCGTATTCAGCTTATTAAAACGTTCATCAGCTTTTTTCTCGTATGAAAATACTTTTACAACTTTCAATCCTTCTATCATTTCTTCCACATATCCATTAACAATCCCGATATTTCTTTGTTGAGCAGTATAGTTTTTTGAACTTTTTGAAGAAATAGTTTTTGTTGTAATAATCATAATAATAATCATTATTACTACGAAAATTGCTAGTGGAATATTTAATATAAACATTGAAATAAGAACACTTACAATTGTAATAATTGAAGATATTACTTGTGACAGGCTTTCAGCCATCATATTTCTTAAAGCGTCAATATCACTTGAATAAACACTCATTATATCTCCATGTGCATTTGTATCAAAATATTTTATGGGAAGCGACTCCATATGTATAAATACATCATCTCTTAATTTTTTTAATGTTCCCTGTGCAGCATAAATCATAAATATTTCATAAATATATGTACAAATTACTGATGCACCATATACAACTGCCATTTTTAAAATTAGGTTCACAAGCTCTTTGATAAAGTTAGGATTATTTTTACCAATGTTAGGAATAATGATTCCATCAATCAATTCTTTTGAATACATTGTCCCAATAACCATTCCAAATGAACTCAAGCAAATAAATACAATAACAAATAGCGTCTGTATTTTATAATGCTTAAACATATATCCTAATAATCGGATTAATCCTTTTATCTGATTTCGTGATTGCGAATTTTCAGCTTTTTTATTTTTACTCATTATTTGTCACTCCCTTCTGTCTGGGATTCATAAACTTCACGATATACTTTACTTGTTTTAAGTAATTCATCGTGTGTCCCTACTGCTGTTATAACTCCGTCTTCCAGAACCAATATCTTATCAGAATCTTTTATTGATGATACTCTTTGTCCGATAATAATTTTTGTAATGTGCGGTAATTCATTTTTAAATGCTTCTCTTATTAGTTTGTCTGTCTTTGTGTCAACTGCACTTGTAGAATCATCTAAAATTAATATTTTGGGAGATTTTAGCAAGGCTCTGGCTATACAAAGCCTTTGTCTTTGACCTCCAGATACGTTTGCTCCTCCACGTTCAATACGGGTATCATATTTTTTAGGAAATTTCTGAATGAATTCATCAGCCTGTGCCAATTTACAGGCATGTTCCATTTCCTCATCGGTTGCATTTTCATTTCCCCAACGTAAATTATCCTTTATAGTTCCTGAAAACAGCACATTTTTTTGAAGAACCATCGCTACATTGTCTCTAAGCGTCTTTATATCATAATCCTTTACATTTACTCCGCCAACCAAAAGTTCTCCATCCAGAACATCGTATAGTCTTGGAATTAACTGAACAAGAGCTGATTTTGCACTTCCAGTTCCCCCAATAATTCCAATAGTTTCTCCAGACTTTATTTCTAGATTTATTTTTGTCAAATTCAGCACATCAGGATTATTACTGTAACTGAAATCCACGTTTTTAAACACTATTGAACCATCTTTCACCTCTGTTATCCCATTTTCAGGATTTTTAATACTTGGCTCTTCATCTAGAACCATCACAATTCTATCTCCAGATGCTCTTGAAAACACAATATTTACAAGCATCATTGCAAGCATAAGAAGACTCATAAGAATATTGGTTGTATAAGCAAAAAGGCTTGTAAGCTGTCCTGTCGTCAGCTCATTTACAACAATCATCTTTGCTCCAAACCATGAAAGCAGTAAAATACACCCAAATACTGTTATTTGCATTACAGGAGATACAAATATTATAATTCTTTCCCCTTTTAATAACATATTTTTCAAATTTTCAGTAGCCTTCTTAAATTTATTAGTTTCATATTTTTCACGAATATACGCTTTTACAACACGAATACCATTAATGTTTTCCTGAAGGCTGGAATTTATGTCATCATACTTTTTAATTGCAGCTGTAAAAATCGGATGTACCTTAAAAATAACAAAGACTAAAAAACTTCCTAAAAACAAAACTGCAACAATAAATATCATTGACAACTTTGGACTTATCATAAATGACATAAATATTGCTACGCACATCATAAGTGGAGCCCTTACAAATCCTCTGATTAACATTTGAAATGAATTCTGAATGTTATTAACATCTGTCGTAAATCTTGTAATCAGTCCAGCTGTAGAAAATTTATCAATATTAGTGAATGAAAAGGACTGTATTTTAGAAAATAAATCTTTTCTCAAGTTTTTAGCAAATCCAGCTGAAGCATAAGAAGCATATTTACTAGCTTGTATTCCACATAACAACGACAACATCGCCACTCCAAACGTTGCAAGTCCCATTATAACAATAAACTTCATATCTCCCTTGCCATCATTTCCATTCAGTCCACTGTCAATAATTACAGCCATAAGTGTTGGAATAAGCATTTCAAAAATAACTTCTATTCCAATAAATATTGGCGAAATTAACGCACTTCTTTTATACTCTCCAAGACGGGAAAATATTTTTTTTAACATATAAATAAACACCTCTTCCTTTCTTTATTTTTTCGTTTTTATTTAATACTTATACAAATTTAAAAGCACGAAACTTATTAAAGAAAATAAAAAAATCAATTTCATTAATAAATTTCAGTGCTTTCTATTTGTTATTAAAATCAAATAATTATGCTTAAATATCTAAATGTTCTATAAAATATCTTATCTGCAATTTCCACCAATACCAGTCATGAGCCACATCGTGTCCCCAGAAATCCGTCCATGCTGGAACTTGCTTTTCATAAAGAATATGAGCCAGTTCTCTGTTACTTGGCAGTAATTCTTCTTCCCATGCTCCCTGTCCAATACATATAATAATATTTCTCTTTCTATATATATCTAAATAAGGATGATTCCATGGCATATTTTTCAGAAAGTCAACAACAGAGTTATTATAAACCAAATCATCTTTATAATCTCCAAAAAACATTGAAGCATCAAACATTCCACTTAGTGAAATTAACGTTTCAAATAATTCAGGCCTACGGAAAAATAAAATTCCTGCATGTGCTCCTCCCATGCTGCATCCTGTAACAATAATATCACTTCTCCAAGAGATATCCTGTATTCTAGGAACAAATTCATTTGCAATAAAATTATACCATTTTTCCTGCATTTCTATTCTGTATCTTGGATTTCCATTAAAATCTGACCAGCTTTCCTTGTCAATACTTCCTACACAGAATAATTGCAACCTTCCTTGTTCAATATAGTCTGACAGCACATCTACCATCCCAAATTCTTCATACTGGTTACAATCTCCATCTTGTGAAGGAAATACCAGCACCGGCTTCCCAGCGTGTCCATATCTCTTGTATTCCACTTCCCGACCAAGATGATAGCTATATTCTTTTTTATATTCTATTTGCATTCTTTCTCCTTGTGATTTTATTTATTTTTATTCTTCTATTTTTTTGTGTACGAAATCTATAAATTCTTCCATTTCCTCTTTTGTTTTAAATTTTGCTGTGTACATATAGTTTCCCATTGCTCCTGAAAAAATATCTGGCATTCTTTCATCCATCACAATCGCATTTCCATATTTCTGCTTAATTTCATCGTGAGAATGAATATAATTTCTATTATCACGGCGACTTGCATAAACACAATAATTTTTTTCTATATCTTCATTTAATTTAGCCTTCTCGATTTTATCAAATGCAATCATATCAGCCCAGATTTGATAAACATCAGTATTGTTGGCGTAATTGTACATATCAGGTGTGTATCCTCCTGCAGGACGCATATTTGCTTCTAGTCCTACATAATCTCCTTTTTTACCGAGTCCTTTTTTATCTTTATTTAGTTTAAAAAATTCCAGATGCACAAACCTGCTTTTTACTCCAAAGCCTTTCACAGCTCGTCTTCCTGCATCTAGTAATTTTTCAGGCATTTCCTTTTCTACATAATAAAATACATCTAGTTTTTCATTTACAATATCCATAACAGCAGGCTCAACAATTCCTGTTTCAAAAATAGGATTTCCATTGGAATCAATAACTGCGTCATAAGATACTAAATCTCCGTCAACATATTCTTCCATAATATATTTTACATTTTCATTACGAGTTTCAAAAAATTCCTTCAATTCTTTTTCATTGTTAATTTTACGAGTATCGCTCGCACCGACACCATTATCAGGCTTAACAACTACTGGATATCCTACTTTATCAATAAATTTCTTTGCTTTTTCATACGTTGTAACCAATG
Source organism: Leptotrichia hongkongensis (assembly GCF_041538065.1). NCBI lineage: Bacteria > Fusobacteriati > Fusobacteriota > Fusobacteriia > Fusobacteriales > Leptotrichiaceae > Leptotrichia > Leptotrichia hongkongensis. The sequence continues at coordinate 49,137 of NZ_JBGORW010000011.1, forward strand.
AAAAATCTGCAGCTGGTATTTCTCCTTTTTTATATGCCTTCTTCATCTTAGATTTTTCTTTTATATTTTCAATTTTATCAGCTTTTATTCCAGTTCTAATATTAAAATCTGAACGAAGCCTTGCATCCTGTACAAGCCAGTATTCATTATTAGACTCAAGCCAATCTATTTTCCCATATTTATATGTAAAAAAAGCAACCGCTTTTAAAACTTCGTCATAATTTTCAAGGCTAGAAACTTTATAATACTCTGTCAAGTTATCTTTTAGTTTTTGATCCAATTGATCGTATTCTATATCTGCAATTCCTAATACATTTACTCCATTTTGTTTTAATCTATCGCAAAATTCACAGTTAGTTTTTGGAAATTGTGGTGAAATGTAAACAAAATTCATAATACTCATCTCCTTCGACTGTTAAAATAATTTAATTTCATAAACTTCTGTAATCCGCTTTTTTAGTGATTTGTATTATTATAACATAATTTTTGAAAAAATGTAAATACTAATCTTTTGTATTTTTTCTCATACTTAAAATAACAAATTTGCTTTTTGAATTATAAATAATAAAAAACTACACCTTTTATTTTGTTTTAGGTGCAGTTAACTTTTTATTTATTATTTTCCTTTATTATATTCTTCTAATGCTTTTTTTAACACTTTCATTCCATTTTCAATTTCAATCAGGTTATGTGTACAGAAAGAAAATCTCGCTTCCTTCGTACCTTTTCCTAGCGTTGTATAAAATCCAGGACCTGGTGCAAATGATAGTGTCTGATTTTCATATCTGAATTCTGTCAATAGCCAAATTGCAAATTTTTCAATATCATCTACTGGTAATTCAGCAATCAGATATAACGCACTGCTTGGTTTGTATGTTACAACTCCTGGTATTTTTATAATATTGTTATAAATCATATCACGTCTTACTTTATATTCCAGTTTCGTATTATCAATGTAAGTATCCAAAGTATTTATAAGATTTGTACTTGCATATTGCTCGATTGTTGAAACTGATAATCTTGCTTGGCAGAATTTTAGAGCTTGTGATAAAAAGTCTCTATTTTTTGAGGCAATCACTCCGATTCTTGCTCCACATGCACTATAATGCTTTGAAATACTGTCAACTAAAATTACTCTGTCTTTAATTTCAGGAATCGACATAAATGACTGATAACTTTTTTCGATTTCTTCATCATAAATAAATTGTCTGTAGACTTCATCAGTAATAATATACAAATCATGTTTTATTGCAATATCTCTTATTAGATCCATTTCTTCTTTCCTAAATACAATTCCAGTCGGATTGCTCGGATTTGAAAACATTATAGCCTTTGTTTTTGGAGTAATTAATTTTTCAATTTCTTCTCTTTTTGGCAAGTGATAATGATTTTCAATTGAAGTTTCAATCGGAACTAATTTTGCATCAGCAATTCTCAAAAAACTATCATAATTTGTATAATATGGCTCAGGAACCAAAACTTCGTCTCCCGGATTACAAATTGTTTGTAATGTAATCTGAATTGCCTCACTTCCACCTTGAGTAATCAAGATATCCTCAGGTAAAATATCAATTCCTACTTTTGCATAAGATTTTGAAAATGATTCTCTCAATTCCATTATCCCAGCCGAATTCGTATATTTAACAATTTTTTCCTTATAATTATTAAGTCCTTCAAAAAATGTATCTGGTGTCTCTACATCAGGCTGTCCTATATGCAGCTGATATACCTTCACGCCAGATCTTATAGCTTCATCAATATATGGAACTAATTTTCTGATTGGTGAATAATGCATATTTATAACTCTGTTTGAAAATTTTTTCATTTTTAATGTTCCTTTCTTATGTAATTAGATTATTTATTATTATATCTCTCATTCAATGCTTTTAAAATTGCAAATGTTTCTAAATCAAGTTTTCCATCATAGTTTGAAGGTCTAAAATGATACTGAAAAACTTTTATTACATTTTTTGTCTGCTCATCCCATCTTCCAGTAGAGCTAATTGTATATCCAAATTTAGAAAATTCAGCCTGCACTGTCGATGCTGGCAAAGTATTCCAAGTATCTGCATATTCAGACTCGTATGCTAATTTTCTTGCATTGTCATACCACATTCCTATATTGTATTTTTTGTATAATTCTTCCCAAGGGAATAGTGGACCTGGATCAGGCTTTCTTTGTGGGGCAATGTCTGAATGTCCTAAAATATTCGTTGCAGGAATTTCATATTTATCCGCCAAATATTTTACAAGCACTGCCACTTCCTTAATTTGAAAATCTTTAAATGGCTCAAAACTTCCGCTTACGTTTCCACTGTTAACAATTTCTATTCCAACTGAACTGTCATTTAAATTTTTACTTGTTTTCCATTCACTTACTCCAGCATGCCATGCTCTTTTGTTTTCATCTACCAAATAAAATACAGGATCATTTTTTTGATCAGATATTAAATAATGAGCACTTACCTCATTGTTTGTCAAAGCTCTTAAAGAACCATCTCTATTCATTGCAGTATAATGCAAAATTATGAATCTTTGTCTATAATTTTGACCTGTTGAAGTATATGAAGAGTCTATTGTTATTGAACCTGCTGTATTTTTAATTGTGTCAATTCCTCCTCTTGAAACATTTGTAGGATTCGTTTTCGGTTTATTATTCTCATTTCCGTTAGATTGATTTTTTGTCACATTTCCATTATCATCAACTTTTATTTCTATTGGCTTTTGAACGTCTTTTGAGACATTTTGATTATGTGCATTCAAAATATTTCCAACAGATAGTATTGATGCTAAAAATAACAATTTTGCTATATTTTTTTTCATTTTACTTATCTCCTCCTGCTTAAAAATTATTTTAATCAAATTTATTTTGTAACCTTTTCTTTGTAATGCCTATCATTATTATCTTTTAAAAGCAAGTAATAAATAATAGCCAAAATAGCAATAACAATTCTCATAATTGCAGTAACATTTCCGTCAAAATCAAGCCATATCATTATAGAAACTATAAAATTTATAACTGATACAATTATCAAAAATATATTTCTTCTGCTTGCAGCAATAAAACCAAATACTATTGATGAAAAAATAAACAAGACTCTCGTTCCACCAACAAGCCAAACATAAGAGTTTACAGTTGAAACTGTATCGTTAATATATGGCGAACTTTGCAAGATTACACGTGAAATATCTACACAAATTAAACTTATTATGAATATTGAAAAACAGATTATCAAATCTCTTATATCTTTTTTTACTTCTTTTTCTGCTATTTCTTTTTTATCATCAAATTTAATATCTTTATTTTCTAGATAAAAGACAGAATAAAATAGCATAATCCAAAAAATCACTTCCATTACACCAAGCCAAGTTGATATTTGGAAAAGCTTGTCATTTGTGTATTCATTGAAAATAGAATTATAAAAACTGTGATTTGCAAGTATATAGAAAAAAGATACTATTATTGCTACTACTTTTTTATAATAGAAAAACATAATTTATTCTCCTGAAAATTTGTTTATCCAGCTCAAATAATTTGAATCTGTAATGTTTAAAGCCTCTATATTTGCTTGAAAATTAACATCATCATCATATATTTTAAATATAATTGGTGCGAGTATTTTTAATGTCTGTGTCTCAAAAATACCGTGAATATTCATACTATAAATAAGAGGTTTCTGAAATTTTAATAATTGACTGTTAGTCTGTTTTATTTCATATAAAAGTGCTAATAAATTGATTTTCTTTAAATCATTGTTTCTATCTTCAAGCACTACATCAATTTGATCTGAAAGCAGTTTTTTATATCGCCAAGATTGATGCTCCTTGTGAGCCTTGCTTTGTATCAAGAATTTCATTTTAGGCGAAAATAAAATCAAATTATCCAAATTTTTCTCATATTTTATTGAAAAATCTCTTTCAAAGAAAGTGCTGACTGCTTTTAATAAATCATTTTGAACACTATAAATATTATTTCCATCATAAATTTTATTAATCAAAATAGATTTTTGTTCATTAAACGTGTCATAAAGATATATTTCAATCTCATATTTTTCTACATTTGGCATTTTTAAAATATTTCCAGCCAAAACAAAATTCAAATTATTATTCTGCTTTCTTATAAGTTTCATATAATCTGTACTATATCGTTTTTTAGATATAAATAAACTTTCTTTATTGTAAGCAATTGCTAACTGATAATTTAAATTTGTTTTATAATGAAGATTTTCATTTAAATGTAAAGGCAATGAAACTGCTAAATTTTCAGCCAGTTCTGATTTCTCACCTATTGATGTAAATGTCAGAATAAGAATATTGGGCTTCACACGTCTACTTTGATTTAGCATAAATTCAGGATGATTAAACTCATAATACCAGATAGGCTTGTTTGTTGAAAAAAAGTGAGTTACAGTATTTTCTTCTGTATTATTCCAAGTTTCAGCCTTTATTTTTAATTTCCAGAAATAATCTTCATAATACATAAACTTTTTATAATGTTCAATCCAAGGGAATTTAGATGTAAATTTACAAAGTTCCAGTCCTTCCTTATACATATCTTTTATTTTATAATATTTCAAAACATTTAAAGCAGTATAAGCATTGTGTTTTTCTGGATTATAATATGCCAGTACATACTGCTTGAACTCATCATAAAGTTCATTTAAAATATAAATACTTGATGTAATATACATTACTTCAGCATTATAACCAGATTCTTTCAAAGCATTTATCAAAAAATAATTACCACTTTCCTTATTACCTTTTTTAAAGTAAACTATGGCCTGCTTCATTTTTGCACGCCAATTTCCTGATATTTCAGAAAGTTTTTCAAGTTTGTTCTCATATTCTTCATTACTTCTATTTTTTACAATATCAAAATATTTTTTAAATGCTATTGATGAATTTGGGTTAATTTCAATTGCTTCATAATACTTCTTTTCCGCTTCAGCTGACTTGCCACAAAGCTCTAATGCTTCGGCATAGGCTATACAAAGTCCTTCAGTCAAATTATTGATATTTAGATTTTTTTCATATAGTTCAACAGCATTCTGGCATGACCCTGTTTTTATATGATAAGTTCCAAGTAAAATCAGTTTTCTCTCAAAATTTTCATCAGTTGCATAAAATCTTAATACTGCTTCTTTTACCTCTGGATAAACCCCTTTTGAAAATGCATCTTGAATTATCGGATATAATCCATCCATATTACTCCAATTTTTCTTTATAGCTGGATATAATTTTTTTTCAATCCAGTCTTTTTTGGGCATTTTAAATTCTTTTCCGAACTCATCATAGTAGGAAATATCTTTAAAGTCATCTGAGTAATTACCACTTTCAATCATTTCGGATTCATTATTTACAATATCGTAGATTGGTCTTCTAATCTGCTGATTATTGACGTTATTATTTATATTAACTTCTTGATTTACTGTCTTTTTATTTCTTTTTTTATCAGAAGATTTAAAAAAATTAAAAATCCCCATACATCCTCCTATCTAAAAAGTAATCTTTATAACTTATTTTATTATAGTTATAAAATTGTCACAGTAATAGTATAGCATAATTTATTTATTTTTGTTATATTTTTTTAAAATTTTTTCTATTCAATTTTAAAATAATCCAAAAGATACTTATTATATTTTAAATCTAACTTTAAAAATTAAGTAAAGCTCAAATTTTGTTAGAAAAACAATACCTTTCAGATTTAATTTTTATAGTAAAACTAGTTTAAAACAGAACTCAAAAATTATGACTATTTTATTCAAACCCAAAATTATATAATTTTTATCAGTTCAATTTTAAATGGGTTCTATTATATAATAAAAATAAAAAGTGAGATTATTAAAAATCTCACAATTAAAAAGTTTTTATTTTTCATTATTTTCATCTAAAAAATTATTAGAGATTTGACTATTTCTCAAATCAATTTCTTCTTTATCTTTAAAATTATATTTGCTGTCTTTTCCTTCGTTTTTTAAATAGTTATTTTCAACATTTAGATAAATCACAATTTGTAAAGCTTGAGAATATAGAAGGAGTAAAAAAATAAATACTGAAATAACAATAACTACCAAGAATACACCTATTCCATTAGAAAAACCTCTAACAATACTAGAAAGTGGCAAGATAATTATAATACTTCCTATAATAGCTACTATTACAAATATTATTCCAGGAATTATTTTCTTTAGCCTATTTCCTTTGGACAGTTTCAAGCTATAATCCAGTGATTCTGAAAGAGTAAGATTACGAATATAATATATATCAAAAAAGTAAAGTAGCGCCCATATAAATATAACTATCATAGCTATATTTGCTAAAAGGGCTAAAAAAGTCCCTATGAAAGGTAATCTTTCTAACACAGATAAAATTATCCTTAAACCTAAACTTATTCCAAACATTGCAAGACATTTAATAAGAATCCCTTTTGTTGAGAACTTATCTGCTTTTCCTTCCACTTTTAATGCAATTTTTCTCAAAAAATATGCCATAAAGTAATTATTTGCTATTATTACAAATGCAATGACTAAAATGAAACCTAATAAAGAAAACATAGAAATTAGCTGTGCATATCCTGAAAGAGCAAGCATGACCAACCAAAGGTATCCTAAAACAAAGCTTATAAGTGGAGCAAGTGTTAAAATATACTCTAAAAATGCAAGTAGCTTATTTTCTTTAAGAATTATCTTAAATAAATCAAATGCTGCACTAAAAGTTTCTCCAATTCCAAGATCTTTTTTAAAGATTTTTTCTCTTAAATTTTCCAAATACATAATTTATTTTTCCTTTCCATTTTTTATAATTATACACTAAGTTTAAGAATACTTCAAACTTTAAGCTTGCTTCTCTTTATCTTCAGCCTGTCTTTTCAAATAATCATACTCCACATTTAAAAATATTACCGTATTCATTATTATGCCCGCAATTCCTAATATACTTGAAATAAATCCGCATACTACAGCAATTAGAAATACAACATACGATGGCATAAAAACAAATAACTTAGTTGAAAATGGCAATACAAACACAAGATTTATCGCTGTAATAATAAGTGTTGGTATCAATATTCTCAATCTATTTTTTTTAGATAATGCCAAATTATATTTAAAAGCTTCTAAAACTTTTATATTTCTTATATATAAAGTTTGCATGAAATAAAGAATATTTAGAGCTACAACTATCACTATTATAAAATACACTCCATACATAATATATTCAAGAAATCTTGAATTAAAATTTTTCGTAATTAAAGAAAAAATTGTTACCATCACTGACATAATCACTATTATGACTCCCATTACAATACAAAACAATAAATATATCCCAATAAATGTTAAATATTTAAAAAATACATTCCTAAATTTATACTCATTTTCCCGACCTTCAATTTTATAAGCTACTTTTGTATAAATTGCACCTATCAATAAACCTAAACAAAGAGATACCAAAAGAATACCTGAAAATATCAAAAGTGCTGAAGCAACTGCTTCTAAAATAGCCTCTCTATCCTCAACTTGACCTGCGATTTGCATTTTTATAAGAATATTTTGCACTGTCGCATTAGAAAAAAATACCCATATCTTTCCAATAGCAAGCAAACTAGCACATAATTTATTTTCTTTTAAAAATATTTTCAAAATTTCAAATGTTTTTTTGAAATATTCTACCATTTTTAATTTTTTATCAAATAATTCTCTTTGTAAATTTTCAAAATCCATAATTTTAATTCTCCTTTCAAAATTTATTGTAAATTTTTATCCTGTTTTTTCAAATAATTATATTCCACATTCAAAAATACTATAACTGCTATTGTTATCATAAAGATAAGTAAAAAGCTTGAAATAGCCCCAAAGATTACTGATAGCGGAAATGCTACAAATAACGGCAGTTCAAAAATTTCTAGTGAAAATATCGTAAAAGGCATCAGCAAAAAATAATTTAAAATTCCAAATAAATCTGATAAAAATGGAATTTTTACAATAAAATCTAAAATTGCAAGAATAATAACAGGAGTTAAAATTCTTAACTTATTATTTTTAGATATTTGTAAATTATACTGGAATGCTTTAGAAAATGACATATTTCTTATGTAGTATGCTTGAATAAAATACGCCACTTTCGATAAAAGAAATAATATTAATAATGTTAATGGTATTATTAAAATTCCCTTTATTACAAGCAGTATTGTTATTGCCGCTGTATCACTAATACCCCCTCCTGAACCAATCATCCATATAAGAATAAAATTAGCCCAGCCTAAAACAATTAATATTCTAAAGAAAATAGCTAAAATTGCAGTACATATTCCAAATATAATCAAATATTTAGTAACTATATTTTTTAAATCGTATTCTTTAGTATTTTCAATTCTTTGTGCAACTTTTGTAATCAGAACTGCATAAAACAAGCCAATATAAACTACAATCAAAAACATCATTATTAGTACCAAAAAATTATCATTTGAAATTGCTCTTATAACAATACTATTAAGAAATAACAGAAAAATATTTGCAACTAAAAAGAATATCGTCCATAATTTATTTTCCTTCACAAATACTTTCAAAACATCAAATGCTATTCTAAAATATTCTCCCATTTGCAATTTTCTTTTGGATAATTCATTTTGTAAATTCTGTATCTTCATTTTTAATTACTCCTTTATTATTTTTTAGATTTATTACAATCCCTGCTTTTCCAAGTAATCGTATTCTACATTCAAAAAAATTATAACTCCCATTATTGCTATAAATATTCCTAAAAAGCTTGAAATAATTCCAGCTATTGTAGATATCGGAAAAATTATAATTAACGGTATCTTGTCAAAAAGACGTAAAAAAAATGATACTCTAAGGACAGCATTTAATAATACAAAAATAATATTATCTGTTGTTAAAGTCTACATATTCTAAGTTCAAATAAACAAGATTGCTCACCATTATTCCCAAAACTGTATAAAGAAGTCCTGCTATTCCTCCAAAAACGGCATTAACAGTCATTAGCGTAACCTGATTTTTTATTGTAGCTTCAAATAACCAGCCTAAAAAATAATTAATCCCTACAAATACAGTAAAAATTGTTAATAGTACAGTCAATATCCGTATTCTGTTCCCTTTGCTTATATAAAAGTTATATTTGAATGCTTCGATTATATTTATTTTTCTTAGATAGTACGCCTGCTCGAAATATAAAAGATTTAGCTGTAAAATAATCCATAAGATTAAAAACGAAAGTGTCGATCTTGTAAATACTGTAATTATAATTCCCAATATTATCAAAAATACTTGTAATACTATGTTTACAAATGTTATAGTTAAAAATTTTACAATAATTTCAACTATACTAAACTCATTTTCCCGCTCTTCAACTTCCAAGCCCATTTTTTTTCTTATAATAGCCGAAATAAATCGAATAATTAAATAGACTATAATAAAACATAATATAAACAGCATCACTTCAGACGTTAGTTCATTAAATTCTTTACTTTTTACAAACTCATTAGAATTAATTTTTGTACTTCCATATTTTTTTACAATTTTATCCATTACCGCCATTACTTCTGCCCCTTGAAATATTACAACAACTCCAAGAAAAAATGAAAACAGGAAATGAAAAAATAGCAGTATTGGGTGTTTTTTTGAAAACACTTTCAAAGCATTAAAACCATTACTAAAATATTCCCATGTAGAAAAATATCTGTTTTTTAAATCATTTCTTAATTTATTAAAATCCATCAGGACTCCTCTCTTTTCTATTTTTATATCAAAAATTATAGCATACTTTATTTATTTTTAAAAACTTTTTTTACAGTAAAACTCTTCTAAAATTTATAAGTACTGCCCTAAAATTCTAATTTATCTTAATTTTTTATATCACTATTATAATTTAAAATTTTCTAAAAAAAATAATTATTTCTCTAAGAAAAATATAATTATTTTTTGTTATAATAAAAATAGTGCTTAAAGTTTAAAAAGGAGGAAAAATTATTATGTTAAAATCATTAAAAAAATCAACAATCATTCTATTTTCATGTATATCTCTAACTTCATTAGCAGCTGCAATTCCAAACGTTTCTGCAAAAAGAAGCAGTGAATATTCTGCTCAGTCTTCACGTGCATTAAGTTCACCATATAGCACTGTTGCTGATGTCACTATTTCTGGAAACATTGCAACTGTAAAAGAAAGTGGACAGCCATTTACTGGAATTTATGTTGAATTTGGCGAAATTAGAAATGCTCAAGTTGTTAGAAATTATCAAAATGGTACATTAAACGGGCCTATGTTCATGTATTATCAAAATGGAAATTTACAAAAAGTTGTAAATTATACAAATGGTGTAAGAGAAGGTGAAGATATTGACTTTTATGGAAATGGAAATTCTAAAACTATACGTAATTACAGAAATGGCATGTTAAACGGAAACAGCTTTGACTTTGATGAATTTGGACGTTTAACATCATCTCTTGAATATGTAAATAATGCTAAAAATGGAAAAGAGATAAAAATTTCAAACGGAATTGTTACAAACGAAAATAATTACGTAAACGGACAATTAAACGGTGAAGCAAAATCATATTATTCTAACGGTACTGTTCGTTCAAACGGAAATTACTCGCGTAATTTTAGAAATGGACAATGGACTTGGAACTATGATAATGGTAAGAAAAAATTAATTGAGAATTATCAAAATGGTATAATTACAGAGATTCTTGGATATTCAAGAAATGGATCAAAAGAACGTGAAATGAAACTTGTAAATGGAAATGGAAATTTCACACAGTATTACGACAACGGAAAAATCAAAGTTCAAGGTGCTTTAAGAAATTACAAGGCTTATGGAAATTGGAATTTCTATAATAAAGATGGATATTTAACTGATACACAAGGTTTTTATTAAAAAAACTTGATTTATTTTGATTTTAAAGGTATAATATTTATGTAACAGGTGTTTTAAAGGAGAATAAAAGAAAAAAATTTACTTAGAAAAGTGGTGTTAATTATGAAAAAACTATTATTCGCTTTAATGCTTTTTGTAAATATTTTAGGATTTTCAGCATTGAAAAATGGTATTTATTCTGTTGAAAAAAGATATGACGGTAACTGGACTTCATTCGTAAAAATAACAGTTAAGGATGGAAAAATAATCGGTGCCCAATACGACAGAAAAAATCAAAGAGGTGAATTGTTTTCAATGAGCCAAAATTCTTTTAGAGATGTAGCTTTTGAAATTTCAAGAAATCTTATAAATTCTCAAAATGTAAGTTCTGTAACAGGAAAAGATGCAAAAGCAGTATCAGAATTTAAAGAAATGTCAAACTTTTTAATTAATAAAGCCAATAATGGTGAAACTGGAAATTTTAAAATGTAATAAATCATTACAATTAAAATCTTAATTTTTTCAAAATTAAAAAGTTAATATAGTAAAAAAAGGAGTATCTTCATTAATCTATGAGATTACTCCTTTTTTATTAATTATTTTCTTCCAAGAATTTTAATAATTTCTGTATTTTTCTATCCTTTTCATCTTCTACTAATTTTAGTTCAAAAAAATACTTTCCTATATTTTTATACTCCATAGCCTCTTTTTCAAATTCTTTTGAATAATCAGCTTTTTTTAAATACAGTATCTGCCTTTCTGGAAAATAAATCTGTTTTCTATTATATGGCAATATAAAAACATAAAACACATCTTTACTGCCTATCTTCCATTTCCACCCAATTAAATGTCTTTTAAAGTTAAAATGATACGACCTAACTGTATCATTAAGTGAGAATCCATAATTCATTACATAAAGTTTCGTTTTAAAATCAAATTTCTGAACATACCAAAAATCATATTTCCGATTTTCTTTTAAAAGTCTAATTCTCTCATCTTTCAGAAAGAAAATCAAACTTCCTGCATAAATTGAAATTAGAAAAATAAAAATACTTATAACTATACTTTTTCTTTTCCTATAGTAAGCTCTTACTTTCCAAAATAGCTCTTCCAAAAAATCTAATATATCGTATATCATTTTTCTCACCTAAATGAAATTTTAACTATTCCACATCATAAATAAATGAATAGTTTTGTTTCACATCTTTACTTAAACTTCTGCCAACTACACACATTTCTTCTACTGATTTTTCAGCTTTTTCTCTTACTTCCTGACTGTATTCCTTTTTTAGATGAAATGCAATATTGATTTCTGTAACTTTAAAAGTTGTTAAATCGACTGTTTTTCCAACTTCTGCATAGCAATTTTGAAAATTCTGGTTATTAGATTCTAATTTTATTGATAAAACTGTCATAGCACATGAAGCTACAGATGCAGCGAGAAGTTCTGACGGAGAAAGCATTTCGCCATTACGGTCTGTCAAAATAATCTCGCTATTTCTGTTATTTTCTATTTTCATTCTAAAATTTTTGTCATATTTTACTATCATTTTATCCATTTTTATCCTTTAATTATCTTAAATTCTATTTTAAAGCATTTAATCCTGCTAAATTCAAGAAGTTCCAAGGCTTGTTATAGTGAGGCTGGAAGAAGAAGTCTACAAATGCCAATTCTTCTACAGTCATTTTATTTTGAATACATACTGACAATGTGTTAATTGATTGTGTTAAGTCAATTTTAGAAGTTAACTGTGCTCCTAAAATTCTTCTGCTATTTTTTTCAAATACCACTTTTAATGTAACTTTTTCATAAGTTGGCATAAATTCAGGACGATAGTTATCAACTGCGATTACACTTTCAACCTCTACTCCTTCTTGTTTTGCTATTTCTTCTGTTAGTCCAGTTGCAGCCATATTGTTTTCGTAAATTTTAATTCCTGAAGTACCTTGTGTTCCAAGATGTCTAACTTTATTTTCAAGCAAGTTTATAGCTGCTAATGTTCCCATTCTTACAGCGTTAGTTGCAAGCGGAATATATCTTTCTCTTTGTAATGGATTATAGAATACTGAACAGCAGTCTCCTGCAGCCATAACGTCTTTATTACTTGTTCTCATATATTCGTCAACTTTAATTGCTCCATTTGGAAGCATTTCAAGCTGTCCTTTAAACAATGAAGTACTTGGCAGGAATCCAACACACATAATTACCATATCAGCTTCATATTCATTTTTATCAGTAATTACTTTTGTTACATTTCCATTGCTTCCTTCAAATTTAACAACTTTTTCTCCAGTTGCAATTACAATTCCTCTATGTTTAAACGATTCTTCAGCAACATCTGTAAATTCCTTGTCAAAATATTTGCTCAAAACTCTTTCTTCTGCATCTACTAGCACAACTTCTTTTCCATTATCTCTAAATGCTTCAACAAGTTCCACTCCAATGTATCCTGCTCCAACAACAACAACTTTTTGTGAATGTTTTGCTCTTTCAATAATTTCATTTGAATGATTGTAATTTTTACAAAGTAAGATATTATTTAAATCAATTCCTTCAATTGGCGGAATAATAGGCCAAGAACCAGATGTAATGATTAATTTGTCAAAAGTTTCATTAAATTCAATTCCAGTTTCCAAATTCACAACTCTTATTTTTTTACCTTCAATATCAACATTCTTTACTTCATGTCTCATTCTAGTGTCAACGTTTAATTCTCTTAATTTTTCAGGTGAACAGTAAAACAGCCCTTGAGGATCTTTTACAACTCCTCCTACATATAAGGCAATCCCACAAGACAAGAATGAAATATTGTCATTTCTTTCAAATACTGTTATCTCCGCATCAGGATTTGTCTTTCTTAAATTCAAAATTGCCGCTGTACCAGCGTGTGTACATCCAATTACAACTACTTTCATCTATTTCCTCTCCTTCATAATATTCATATTTTAATTTTTAAATAAATTTATAATAATCATTATTTCAAATTATTTTTTTCTCAATCTATTTAATTATACTACATTTTAAAAAAAAATCAATAGTGTTTTGAAATTTTTACAATTTTATAGTGTATAGATGTCAAACATTTGTTACAAAAATATATTAAAAAAAATATTTCTTCCCTAATGTATCTTTAACCTACTGATTTTCCTTG
>NZ_JBGORW010000012.1 GCF_041538065.1 Leptotrichia hongkongensis
TAAGTATGTAGAGGAAAAAAGTCTGATAGACTAAACTTAAGAGATTCTAAGTTTAATAAGTTTTTTCAAGTTATTGAATTTTTTATCCTAGAAGATAGCTTTTTATTATTTTTATCTTGTTATTTTTCCCTTCAACTAATCCTTTATTGTATTATATTTTTGTATACTACTTATTTTTTTTTCAGTTTGATAATGTTTCTTCTAATTTAATGCACTCCTTTATTTCAGATTTCTTCAGTTCTTATATCAGTTTTCTCAGTTCATTACTGAATACAGTAACATCTTTTATTTCAAATATATTTAAAACTTTGTTCTAAGCCCTTGTTGAAACTTTAATGTCATGAAATATTACATGTTTGTATTTTCTTATCTTTCTAGCTAAGCGAATTACTTTACCTCTGAAAGTTTTCTTCTTATCTTATCTTTTATTTTATTTGAAATTGTGTAATTCCTGTCTATAATTTCTATTAAAGAAGTTATTCTTTTGATATATGTAGTACAGACACATATCTCTTTTTCTATACGAAGTATAATTCTCCTGTTTCCTTAACATAGTTTTCTTATATTAACAGTTCTGTAATTATGTAAATTCAATCCTTGTATTACATGTGTTATAATAATTCAGTTTTATATTATATATCTTGTTTCATATACATGGTAGATATTGTTGGCAAGTAGTTTTTTCTATTTTTGCTCCTTTTATTTTTTTGCACCCGTGTATATTATAGAGCCTGAATAAATAAAAATTTTTTAAAAAAGATTGTGGAAATTTTTGAATCATTATATATTTTGAAATATTTTTCTATAATTTTGAATGAATAGTGATTTATATAAGATTTTAATTTTTGAATGGTAAAATGTCGCAATTAACATTGAAATTTACGATGTAAAAATTTAGTTGTTTGATTATAGGGAAAATGGTATAATTTTATAAATAAAAAATATGTATAGAGGTTGGATTATGTATGATTTTACAGCTTGTATTGTTACATATAATACGAAGCATGATGAATTAAGGAAGATTATTGGGTGTTTTCAAAATATAGGAATTAGATTTAAGTTATGGATTTCTGATAATTCTGAAAAAGATGAATTGAGAGAAGTTATAAAGGGATTCTCAGATGATAGAATTGAGTATATTTTTAATAATTCAAATGATGGATTTGGAGCAGGGCATAATGTTGTAATTAAGAAATTGATTTTGGGAGAAGTAAAGTCGGAATTCCATCTGATGGTGAATGCTGATGTTTTTTTTGAAGAAAATACTATTGAGAAAATTGTAGAATACATGAGAGAGAATAAAGATATTGGACAGATTGGGCCCAAAATATATGGGGTTGATGGAGAAGTGACAAAATCTTGCAGATTGTTTCCATCGCCTATGAATTTAATATTTAGAAGATTTTTACCAATTAAGGTGATTGTTGATAAATTGGATTATGATTATGAAATGAAATGGTATGATTATGAAGAAATAATAGATGTTCCAATTTTATCAGGATGCTTTATTTTTGTTCGTACAGATGTGTTAAAGGAAATTCATGGATTTGACAAAAGATATTTTATGTATATGGAGGATTATGACTTATGTAGACAGATTGGTAAGAAGTATAGGACTGTTTTTTATCCTGAAGCAAAAATAATTCATGAGCATGGGAAGGCATCTTATAAGTCATGGAAAATGATGATGATGCATGTAAAATCGGCTATAAAGTATTTTAATAAGTGGGGATGGTTTTTTGATAAGGAGCGGAAAGAGAAAAATATGGAATGTATGAAAAAGTATAAAAAATAGATTACCACTGAAATGTTGTATTTACTTATTTTACAAAGTAGTTTTGTTTGTAAATCTAATGATATTATGAATTTAGAATATCTTGGGTAATAAAAATTTAGTTATTGTATTATGTTTAATTGGCATTTTTAGGATAATATTAATTGTTATTAATGGGTAAATATTAATTCTGTATCTATTAAATATTTTAGTAGTATTTTAGTTTATTTTTTGATTTATGGTAAAATATTCATAGTTCATAATATATTTTTTTATTAATATTTTTGTAGTAATTAACATTTTATACTAAACCCTGTTTAAATAATGAATTTATTATGAATTTTTTTAATAAAGGATGAAAATCTAGTATTTCAAAATAATTAAAATATAATTTTTTTGCTTTAATAAACTACATAGATGTTAATTACTAGTATAAATCTTTATTGTAAGATAAGGATTTGCAGTAATGAGCAAACCTATGAAAGTAAAAAATAAAAAAGTTGAATGTTTATGAATTAGTTATTGAACAACCTTATTATAAAAATTTATTTTTATTTTTTAACGGAGAATAGTGTTAACAAGAAATTATCATGGTTTTTATATTTTCTAGGATTGTCACAATTATACAATCTACGGAATAAAAAATTAGTTGATTTTATTTGTGAATTAGTATAAAATACTTGAGAGTATGTTATAAAATTGTTTTAAATTTTTACAAATGTAAGTATGATTTATAGATAATTGTAAAAATAATAATATAAAAACTCAATGAATACAAGAATTTCTATGCAAAATATTAAAATTTTACGGTAAAGGTACTGGAGAAAAATTGTAAAAATATTGTAGTTATTAGGGATTTTAAACTTTTATAAATGAAAAAAAGATAATTAAAAAAGGAGAAAAAAGAAGAATGAAAAAAAAGATTTTTTTAAGGGCAATTTTGTTTGTACTGGTTGGAAATATGGTATTTGCAGCAGGTGAGAATAAAAAGATAGATACTTCTCAAAAAATCGAGGTTATTGAAAGTGAAGTGCAACAAAAGATTGGAAATATAGAAGGGAAAGCTGAAGTTGAGGTGAAAAGTTCTAGAAGAAGCAAGTTGAACAGATTTATTTCCAAAGTAACAGGAAAAAGCTGGAAAATGGTTTGGAATGATGAATTTAATGGAAATCAGCTAGATAGTACGAAATGGGCTTATTGGGAAAATGGGAATCCTTGGAATGCGGGGAACTATTTAGATGAAAATGGAAATTTGGTCAATCAATATGGATTTGATGCGAAACATTTTTATTTGAGAGACAATGTTAGAGTTGAAAATGGGAATATGATTATAACACTAAAGAAGGAAACTGATAAAAAAGTTAATATTAATGGTGTAGAAAGACGTATTCTTTATAGTTCAGGTGCGATTCACACAAGAAATCTTTATAATGTGCAGTATGGAAAAATTGAAATGAGAGCGGCTATGCCTGAAGGAATTGGGACTTGGCCTGCGTTTTGGATGTGGCCCGCAGGATATTCTCAAGTGGATGGAAATGCAAATGGTGAAATCGATATAGTAGAAACTTATGGAGATGATATGCGACGTGCGACAGGGACACTTCACGTTCTTAAAAGTGATAATACTTATGAGACATTTGATGGAGATGATTATAAGCTAAGTAAATGGCCTAGGGAAAAATTGACAAACTTTAATACTTATGCGGTGGAATGGGATGATAAAGGAATAAAATGGTTATTTAATAATAAAGTATATAAAAAATTCTCTTACAAGGAACTGGAAAAAAGAGGTTTACAAAATCCATTTAACCAGCCATATTTCATAATGATAAATGTTGCTTTGAGCAAGAAAACTGGAGAAGATGGGGATGTTAATTTTCCGACAGAAATGAAAGTTGATTATGTAAGGGTTTATCAGAAAAAATAATTTATACCAAACCCATTTAAAAATAGGAATAAATTTTTATAATAGGATTGTTTAATAGCTAACTCATAATCATTAAATTAAATCATTTTTTTTATTTTTGTAGGATTGCTCATTGCCGCAAATCCTACAACCTATGGCTAGTCTACGACATTTTTCTGCACTGCCAAAAAACTCGCTATGCTCAGACAGTTTTGCCAGCACAGAAAAATGCTCCGACGGGTTATTTATACTAGAATCTGATTAAAAAATGAAAATTATATTTTAATTATTTGAAAATATTAGGTTTATATACTTTATTAATTAGAAAAGTTTGTAATAATTTCGTTATTTAAACGGAGTTTAGTATTAATTTGATTAGCGTGAATATAGGTGAATTAGACAGGAAGATTTTTGAAAAGAAATTTTTCTGTCTTTTTTGTAAAAGAAAAAAGCTATCTCAATAAGAAATAGCTAATTTTAGATTGTTTTTTATTCAAAATAATTTTTATTTTTATCAAATTTTTGTTGAACTTTATCCTTTTCAGAAATTGTCAGTTCATCGGGATTTATTCCAAATTCTTCAAATTTCCAGTCAATATTTAAAGTTTTGTCGCTCCATAAAAGTCCACTGTCGTATTCTGGAGCATATAAATCTGTACATCTGTAAACAAATTCTGTTTCATCTTCAAGTGTTAGAAATCCATGTGCAAAGCTTTCTGGAACATAGAACATTAATTTGTTTTCAGCAGATAATTTTACTGCATACCATTTTCCAAAAGTTTCACTTTCTTTTCTTAAATCAACTGCCACATCGTAGACGCTTCCTTTTATTACTCGTACTAATTTTCCTTGAGTGTGTTTTGTCTGGAAGTGAAGTCCACGTAAAACGCCTTTTTTAGATTTTGAGTGATTATCTTGGACGAAGTTCATTGTAAGTCCTAATTCCTCAAAGGATTTTTGGTTGTAAGTTTCCATAAAAAATCCTCTTTCATCTCCAAAAACTTTTGGTTCGATTATTACTAAATCTTTTATTGGGGTTTCTTTTATTGTAAAATTATTCATTAATTTGCTCCTTTTTTGTATAAATTTGATTATTTATTTCTGTACATTTCTTCGTAATATTTTTGATAATCTCCTGATACTACTTCGTTTACCCAGTCCTGATGTTCCAAGTACCATTTTACAGTTTTTCTGATACCTGTTTCAAAATCTGTTTCTGGATACCATCCTAAATCCCTTGCAATTTTCGAAGGGTCAATGGCATATCTCATATCGTGTCCAAGTCTATCTTGAACATAAGTAATTAAATCATAATTTATATTTTGCAGGTCAGTTTTTAGAACTTTTTTATATTCGTCATTATTTTCAATTTCTTCTTTTAAAATGTCGATAACCAATTTTACAATATTAATATTTTGTTCTTCGTTAAAACCACCAATATTGTAAATTTCGTAAATATCAGCATTTCTTAAAACTAAGTCGATTCCTTTACAATGATCTTCTACGTAAAGCCAATCCCTTACATTGTCACCTTTTCCGTAAACTGGCAGCTTTTTACCTTCCAGTACATTTTTAATCATAAGTGGAATTAATTTTTCTGGAAAATGGTAAGGTCCATAGTTGTTTGAACATCTTGTAATATTTATTGGCATTTTGTAAGTTTCACCGTAGGCAATTACGATGTGGTCGGCACTCGCTTTGGAAGCTGAATATGGGCTTCTTGGGTCAAGTGAAGTTTTTTCTGTGAAGAAATTTTTTCCGTAAGTTTTTAAATTTGTTCTATTTTTTACAACTTTTTTCACTTCTTCATCGTCAATTACCAAGTCAATCGCTGTGTCATAATCTTTTGAAAGACTTCCGTAAACTTCATCTGTAGAAACTTGTAAATATTTTACGCCTTCTCTGTAAACTGGATATCCATTTTCATCTTTTGAAACCGTCCATGCTTTTTTAGCATTTTCTAGAAGATTTTGAGTACCAAGAATGTTTGTTTCTAAAAATATTTGTGGATTTTCAATAGAACGGTCAACGTGTGATTCGGCTGCAAAGTTTACAACAAAATCAATTTCATTTTCAGAAAAAATTCTCGCAATTTCCTTTTGATCACGAATATCAACTTTTTCAAATTTTACTCTTTCATCTTTAATTTCTTCAGCAATTGTACCTAAATTCCCAGCATAAGTTAGCATGTCTACGACAATTACCTTAATTTCATCATTTTTATATTTATTTAAAATATACTTTAAATAATTGGCACCTATAAAGCCTGCGGCACCTGTCACTAGATATGTTTTCATATTTCCTCCTAATTAATTTACTGTAATTTACAGTTTTTTTATTTATCATCACCAATTAAATTATACAATCTTTTTTGATTTTTTCCAAATAAAAATTGTTATAGTAAAGTCATTTTAAAATTATGATAATTTTATAAAAGTTTATTGATTTTTTTTATTAGTTTTTTTTGGAATATGAATACATTTATTTGTTTTTCTGGGATTGTATATCATAATTCTAGAATAAGATTTTTTTATATTTTTTTTGAAAAAAGTCTTTTCTGGGTGAAGTTTTATATATTTTTCAATTAATTTTAAAATTTTGTAAATTTCAATGAATATTGGAAGAAGAACTATAATAAAAATTAGCAGGTAAGATTTTGAGAAATATGAAAAAATAATGCTTGTCAGATTGTAACCTTTTTTTGAATTTGTGTCAAAGAACAAATTAAATATTATATTTCTCATTAATAGAGTCTGAATTAATGCTATTGGGAACATTATAAGCTTTATTGTTCTTAGGATAGCAAAAACAGATTTTTTTATTGTCTGTATGTTTTTTTCATCTGACATTAGAGAGTTAATAATTTTTTCTTTTTCTTCAAATGGGAAATTGTAATATTCATATTCTATTAGAATAAAAATTATTAAAAATACAAATAAAAATATATTTATTGTCTTTTTTATCTGTAAATTTGTTCCCATTACCCCAAAATCGCTAATTTTCTTACTAGTGTCTCTTAATTCAAAATTATTGTTTAATATTAAAGTTTCACCATTTTCCAGTTTAATTATTTTTCCGTATACTTCTCCTTCGATAGTTTCTTTATTTTTTAGTTTTATTTTTACAATATCCCAGTTAAAGTAGATAATTTTTCCTTTTAACCACATAATTTCATTTTTTTCATTGATAAAAGATAAATTTACCCTGTTGTTATCATCAATCACAGTATCTTTAATATTTATAAATCCCTTTTGAGAATCCTCGTAAGTTATAATTTTTAGGTTTTTGTCTATTTTCCATTTTATTTTGCTGTCTTTGTTTATTATTTCGATGGAACTGTTTTTTAAGTCATCAATAGAATTTATTTCAGCATTTTTTATCAGAATAGATTTTTTATTTAACATTTCCAGCTCATTTTTGTGGGAATTGAGAAAATATCCTATTCCAAGAAATATTATTATTGCAGGAAATATTTTTTTTATATTGAAATTGTAATAATAGGCACTAAAAATTTTCTTTTTTATAATTGTGGTAATTAATATTGAAAAAAGTGATAAGATAATGATGATTATGGCAAAAACATAGATAAAATAATTATATCCCTTTAAATTTAACGATATATTTAAAAAAGAAATATAAAATAAGGTTATAAACAAAATTCTGATAATATAACTATTTGTGTTAATAATTGATATTTTTCCACTTTTTACATCCTGAATCTTTTCTATTTTTTTATTAATTTTATTTTTATTGAATTTTGCTTGCTTCAATTTTTCATTCAGAAGTCTCAACTTTCTATTTAGTTCATTTAACAGTTTTGTATTGTCGTTTAATTCTTTTTTTCGCTTATTTTTATAGTATTTTTTTAGAAATTCTATAATTTCTATTTTACTTTTGAACATTTCTTTCATAATTTTCCTCCTTTACTGCTAAATTTTGTTTTGTTATTATAGCATATATTTTATTATTTTTTTCATATATAAATTATAGAATAGCGAATTGATGAAATTTGTATTATACTCGAACCCATTTAAAATCGAACTGATAGAAATTATATAATTTAGGGTTTGAGTAAAATAGTTATAATTTCTGAGTTTTGTTTTAAACTAGTTTTACTATAGTATTCTTGAAAAAAATTAGATTTATTGCAGAATTTATGGTATTATAAATAATGGCATTTTAATTAGAAAATAAAATTTTTTAAAAAAGGAAACTTGTAGATGACTGGGAGAGAAAAGGAAATAAAAGAGGCTAGAATAAAAGAATTGCTAGCAAAAAGGGAAGAATATTTAAATAATGGCGAAATTGAAAAAGAAATTAATGTTTTAAGAGAATTAAGAATATTGTTCAAGAGAGTTTTTGGACAGGAAAGTGAAGAGAATGCGAAGATTCTGACAGAACTTGGAAATGCGTTAAAGTATGTGGAAAAATTTGAAGAATCTATAAGGCTTTTAACAAAGGCGGAAAAAATAATTTTAAAGAATTATGGAGAGAATAGTCTTGCTTTTGTAACTTGTAATGCTAATATTGCTGAAGTTTATAGAGTTATGAAAAAGTATGAAAAAGTTGAGGAAAGATATCATAAGGCTATAAAAATATATAAAAAAAATAATTTTAGGAATGGATATGTATTTTCAGGGATATGTAATAATTTAGGGCTTTTTTATGAAGAGTGCGAACAGTATCAGGATTCAATAAAATGGCAGAAAAAAAGTTTGGAAATATTAAAAGAGTTGGAGAATAGCGAAATTCAGAAAGCAATTATATTAAGCAATATGGTAAAATCCTACATAAAGCTGAATGAAAAAAAGTTGGCAGAAAATACAATGGAAAAAGCTTTAGAAATATTACAAAATCAAGTTGGAGAAAATAGCAATCTATATTTAAATATTTTGAATAACTTGATAAACGTCTATTTGGAAAATAAAAGCTATAAAAAAACTTTAGCATTGCTAGAAAGATATGAAAAAATTTCTAAGAAAATTTTAGGAATTGAAAATGAAAATTATAAAAATATTTTAGAAAAAATAAAGATTGTAAAAAAAGAGATTGATAAAAATAAAATGGAACAGTATGTTTGGAAAAATAAAGCTGTAAGAAAATTAAAGAATTAGCAATTTAAAACTAAACAGGATAAACTATAAAAAATGGAGTTGAATAAATTATGGATAAATTAGAAGATTTTTTGAAATATTCTGTGCTATTTTCTTATTATGGCGAACTTTTCCCGAAAAAGAAAAGGCAGTATCTGGAACTTTATCTTGAAGAGAACAGTTCTCTTTCAGAAATCGCTGAACAATATGGAGTAACAAGACAGGCAGTTTTTGACAATATAAAAAAAGGAGTTCAAAAACTGGATGAATATGAGAGCAAACTTGGAATATTTGAGAAAGAAAAAGAACTGAAGAGAAAATTGGAACATTTGAGAAAAAATTTTACTATGAAAAATCTAGAAAAAATAATAGAAGACTTTGATTACGCAGAATAATTTTTCAAATGGAAAAACAAAAATAAAAAATAAACTGCTATTGACAAAAGCAAAAGTTGGGGTATAATGTTTATGTAAAGAATATGTAAAATTATAAATTAAGGTTATTACTATTTGGATTAGACAAAACTGAAACGGCGGGAAATGCTTCTAATAAACGTTTTCCACCTTTGGTTTTGCCTTTTTTATTTTCAGATTGTTAATATTTCGCCAAAGAAAAATATTGTAAAAAAATAAGAAATATTCTTGTTTTTGTGGGGTTTTAGTGCTATATTTTTGATGTAAATAAAATTATTAAAAATATTAAATACAAAAGTTTTTTAGGAGGAGGTAGAAATGGGATTTAGAAAAGATTTTTTGTGGGGCGGAGCTACTGCTGCGAATCAGCTTGAAGGAGCATTTGATGTGGATGGGAGAGGGCTTGCCAATGTAGATTTGTCGCCAGTTGGGGAAGACAGGCTTGCTGTGATTACTGGGGAGCGAAAAATGCTGGAATTTGACGATGAGCATTTTTATCCTGCTAAAGGGGCGATTGATTTTTATCATAGATACAAGGAAGATATTGCATTATTTGCAGAAATGGGATTTAAGACTTATAGAATGTCGATAGCATGGACTCGTATTTTCCCAAATGGAGATGAAGAAACTCCAAATGAAAAAGGGCTTGAATTTTATGAAAATGTATTTAAGGAATGTAGAAAATACGGTATTGAGCCATTAGTTACAATAACGCACTTTGATTTTCCAATTCATTTAATCAAGGAATATGGCGGATGGAGAAACAGAAAAGTTATTGATTTTTACAAAAGATTGTGTACTGTAATTTTCACTAGATATAAAGGGCTTGTAAAATACTGGCTTACATTTAATGAAATTAATATTTTATTACACGCACCATTTATGGGAGCAGGAATTGTTTTTGAAGAAGGGGAAAATAAAAATCAGGTTTTATATACTGCGGCACACAACGAATTGGTGGCAAGTGCTTGGGCTACAAAAATTGGACATGAAATTGATCCTGAAAATAAAATTGGATGTATGCTTGCAGCTGGAAAATTTTATCCACTTACTTCAAAACCTGAAGATGTATGGACTGCACTTGAAAAAGACAGAGAAAATTATTTTTTCATAGATGTGCAGGCTCGTGGATATTATCCTAATTATGCTAAGAAATTTTTTGAAAGAGAAAATATAAATATTGGAATTACAAATGAAGATGAGCAAATTTTGAGGGAAAATCCAGTTGATTTTGTTAGTTTTTCTTATTATACAACTCGTTGTATTTCTGCTGAAGCTGATAAACTTGGAGAAGGAAACTTGCTAAAAACAATAAGAAATCCATATATTGAAGTGACAGACTGGGGATGGGGATTAGATCCGTTAGGATTTAGAACAACAATAAACGAAATTTATGACAGATACCAAAAACCGTTGTTTGTTGTGGAAAACGGGCTTGGAGCTGTGGATGTTCCAGATGCGGATGGATATGTGGAAGATGATTATAGAATTGAATATTTGAGAGATCATATAAAGGCAATGAAGGAAGCTGTTGAACTGGATGGAGTAGAACTTCTAGGGTATACAACTTGGGGACCTATCGACTTAGTAAGTGCGGGAACAGGAGAAATGAAAAAACGTTACGGATTTATTTATGTAGATAGAGATAACGATGGAAATGGGACATTGAAGAGAAGCAAGAAAAAATCATTTGACTGGTATAAAAAAGTTATTGCAAGTAATGGAGAAGATTTGGATTAGCATTTGAAATTATTTATTGAAGAAATTAGTAAAAAATAAGGGGATTTTTAAAATAGCGAATCCCCTTTGCTTTTATGTCAAACTTTTTAAAATGAAATTGAGAAACTTAAATAAAATGCGAATTATAGAAAAAATAAAAATGTAATAATAAATCCTTCTGAAAATAGGAATAAATTTTTATAATAACTATTTCATAATTATTCAACTTTTTTCTTTTTTATTTTCGTAGGATTGCTCATTGCCGCAAATCCTTACCTTGCAATAAAGATTCATCCTAATAATTAAAAATTATGGCAAGATTGCTACGCAATAACCTATGGCTACTCTACGGCATTTCTCTGCACTGACAAAAAACTCGCTATGCTCAAACAGTTTTGCCAGCACAGAAAAACGCTCCGACGGATTAGTATTAAAATGAAATTGAGAAATTTAAATAATATCAGAATTTTATAAAAAATAAAAATACAAAGGGAGAATTGGTATGAGTATATTTTATTGGAATAATAGATTTAGCAAGATAAGAGTCTTTTCAGGAGCACAATTAAAATATATCGCTTTTTTATCAATGTTGATAGATCATGTGAATAAGGCTTTGATGTATCCTTTGCTAACAGAAAATGGATTTTTAAGATATGTGAGTGATGTATTTGATATTTTGGGAAGAGTTGCATTTCCGCTTTTTATGTTTTTTCTTGTGGAAGGCTTTTTTAAAACAGGAAATAGATTCAAATATCTTTTAAATTTGATTGTTTTTGGAATTATTTCTGAAATCCCATTTGACTTGTTCCAGTCAGCAGTACTTTTTCAGCCAAATTCAAATAACGTAATGTTTACATTGGCTTTAGCATTAGTTATGATTTGGGTTATTGATGAATTGAAAGTGCCAAAATCATATATAATTCCCTCAGTATTATGGTTTCCTGTTTCAATAATAATTGTTATAACAACTTGCCTGTTGTCGATGATTTGGGGATTGGACTATGAATATCACGGAATTTTGATTGCATATTTTTTCTATATATTTCGTAATAATCCAATATTATCAATTATAGGAGGATATCTTTCGATTGTTAAGACTCCATGGGCTTTGCTAGGATTTGGATTGACACTTACTTATAATGGGAAGAGAGGAAAACAGAATAAAATTTTGAATTATTTGTTTTATCCTGTACATTTATTAATTTTAGGGCTATTGAGACTATGTTTTAAAATAGGAATTTAGAATAGAGTTTGCGTGAAGGAACGATAATTAGCATGGCTCTGTTTGGGCCTTTACTTGGAATATTTATGCCAAGAATTGAAAAACTCTACGAAAAATGGGATTTAGTTGATGGAAAAAGTCAGATTGAGAAGGAAATAGAAGGATTGGAATAAAAGATAAATTTTATAAAAAATATTGAAGGAGATTAGTTATGAAAATAAATCATGTAGCAATTTATGTAAAAGATTTGGAAAAAACAAAGGAATTTTATGAGAAATATTTTGAAGCAAGGGCAAATGAAAAATATCATAATAAAAATACTGGATTACAGACTTATTTCCTAACTTTTCCTGATAGTGAAGCAAGGCTTGAAATAATGTCACGTCCTGAACTTTCGGAAAGAAATGATAAAATAATGAATGAAGGCTTTATTCATCTTGCTTTTAGCGTTGGAAACAAAGAGAATGTCGATAAATTGACAAAAAGACTTGTAAATGATGGATTTAGATGTTTAAGTGGGCCTAGGACGACTGGAGACGGATATTATGAGAGCGTTATTGAGGATTGTGAAGGGAATTTAATTGAAATAACAGAATGATAAAATATTTGTTTGCAAATTGAGAAAAAAGATTTGGGGAGTATAATTACTAAAAAGATACATAAAAATTTTCATATATTGAGGAGTGGTAATTATGTTTAAAAAATTAGAAAAAAATGGATTTTATTATGGATTTCCAGTATTACTGATGACTACAAAGGATAAAGAAACAGGCAAAAGCAATGTAACTCCGTTATCATCTTCATTTGTACTTGGAAAATCAATAGTTGTGGGAATAGGATTTGGAAATAAAGGATTTAAGAATATTGAAGCTGGATCGGACGTAACTTTTAATGTTCCAGATGAAAACTTATACGAAAGTGTGAAAAATATTGAAAAATTTACAGGCGATACAGAAATATCAGAAGTAAAGCAAAATCTTGGATATACATACTGTGAAGATAAGTTTAAGATTGCAGGATTTACTGAACTAGCTGGTAAAATGGTAAATTCTGTGAGAATAAAGGAGTGTCCAATTCACATAGAGGCAAAAGTTACAGATATTCAAAAAAAAGACTGGTTTGCCATAGTAACCTGTGAAATACAGGGAATTTTTGTTGATGAAAAAATAATGAAGGATGATTCTCACATCGATACAAAGAAATGGAAACCATTAATTTATAAATTTAGGGAATATACCTCAACAGGCGATAGATTGGGATTGAATTTTAATTTTCAGGAAGTTTAGAAAAGAGTTTGGTAGAGTAATTTTTTAGTAAACATAGATTATAAAATATATTGCGACAAACTAAAAAAATACTTTGGTCATAATTGATTGAAGTATTTTTTTATAGCTAAGAAAAATGATTTAGGGAATAAAAAGAAAGTATGATAAAATTAGAATAGAAACGAAAAATATAGATAAATTGGGAAGATAAGAAAAAGAAAAAAAGCTAGTAGGAATGATTTATGATGCTAATTATTATAAAGAACTTTTGAAAGAAAGAATGAAAGCGAAAGAGTTATGTCATGAATATAATTATTCGTTAAAGTCGTCAGAAATAGAAAAACAAAATGAAATTTTAAAATAAAAAAAAGTAAATAATCTTAAAGATTTACCGCTACTATCGAGTTTATCAATAGCAGTGACGATATTAATTGGATTGTTATCAAACAAACTAAAATTGCATAAAATATAGGTTATTTAGTTTTTGTAATATCACAACTTTTTAATTATATTTTAATAAAAAATATTTTAAAAAGGTATTGACTACGTGTAAAAAATGTAGTATACTAATAATGTGATAAGGGAAATCACTGATTGATTATTTTATATGAAGAAAACCTTAAATAATTTACATAATGAAGAGGTTTTTACGTTATTCAACGTAAATAATTTTAAGGAGGTTTAGCAATGAGTGCTAAAGATGTCTGTAAAATAATCGAGAAAATCGGTGGAGAACTAGTAAGAACAAGAGGAAGCCATAGACAATATAGGCTATTAAATGGGAATTTAGTAACAGTACCTTATCCAAAAAAAGATATTCCGTTAGGAACTTTGAGAAGTATTGAAAGACAATCAGGGATTAAATTCTAATCCCTTGTCTATACTTCTTGTCTTTGCAAAATTTTTAGTCTTAGACTAATTTTTTTTCTCACAAAAATATAATACGTATTTAATGCGGATAAGGAGCAAAAAATGTTAAAAAGAGATGTGATGTATCCAGCGATAGTAACAAAAGAAGATGAAGTGTACTATGTTGGACTTGTAGATTTTGATAGGTTAGAAGACGGGAATATAAATTATTATGCAACATATTCCGAAGATTTAGAGAAAGTGAGTGCAGCGATTAGAGAAAGTTTAGCATTGTATTTGGCGGATTTGTTAGATATGAAAAAAGAATTTCCAGAACCATCAAAACTAGAAGATATAAAATTGAAAAAAAATCAGTTTATCCAAGTGATTTCGGTAGATCCTGTTTATGAAGCAGCCAAAGTAACAAATGTATTGAAAAAGAAAACAGTAAATATACCAGCTTGGTTAGATATAGTGGCTCAAGAGAAAAAAATCAATTTTTCACAATTATTACAAAAAGCATTAAAAAAAGAATTGGGAATCGAGTAGTGTACTTAAATTGGATTCATAGTTTAATGTTAATTAATAAAGTTTTAGAAATACTCGAATAATTTTAATATTGTACATTTTTTCAATTTTTAATTATTTGAGTATATTTAATATAAATTTTAGAAAGTGGGTAAAATATGAAAGTAACAAAGATTGATGGTTTATCTCATAAAAAATTTGAAGATGAAGGAAAACTTGTAAAATTTAGAGATAATAAAAATATAAATGAAATGAAGGAAAGACTAGAGAAATTAAAGGAATTAAAATTAGATAATTATATAAAAAATCCTGAAAATGTAAAAAATGAAGATAAAGAGGCAGAGAAAGAAACTAAAATCAGAAGAACTAATTTAAAAAAATATTTTTCAGAAATAATTTTAAGAGAAAAAGATAAGAAATACCTCCTAGTAAAAACTAAAAAATTTAAAAATATTAATCAAGAAATGGATTATTATGATATAAAAAAGAAAGAAAATCAGCAAGAAATTTTTGATGTATTAAAAGAAATTTTAGAATTAGAAATCAAAGAAAATCAAGAAGAAAATATAGATTTTGATTCAGAAAAATTAAAAGAAGCGTTTGAAAAAGACTTTATTAAAAAAGTATCGAAAATAGAAGCAGTAAAAAAATCGTTAGAAATAAATAGAGCTAATTATAAAAAAGATTTTGTTGAAATAGGAAATGATAAATATGAGAATGTAAAAGGTGAAAATAAAAGAAGCCGTGTTTATGAATATTATAAAAAATCTGAAACTCATGAAAAATTTAGAAAAAATATAACAGAAGCATTTGAAAAATTATATACTGAAGAAAATATAAAAGAATTATATTCAAAGATAGAAGAAGTTTTAAAAAAAACACATTTAAAATCAATTGTACGAGAATTTTATCAAAATGAAATAATTGGAGAGAGTGAATTTTCTGAAAAAGGTGAGGATGGAATATCAATTTTATATAATCAGATAATAAGATCAAATGAAAAAAAAGAAAAATTTGTTAAATTTTTAGAAAATATAGAAAATTTACAATTAAAAGAATTAACAAAATCACAAATTTTTTATAAATATTTTTTAGAAAATGAAGAATTAGATGATGAGAATATAAAAAATGTATTTTGCTATTTTGTAGAAATAGAAGTAAATGATTTATTAAAGGGAAATGTTTATAGAGTAAGCAAAATTTATGAAAATAAAATAAAAAATACTTTTGAATATAATAAACTAAAAAAATTAGTTATAAATAAGCTTGAAAATAAATTAAATAATTATGTTAGAAATTGTGGGAAATATAATTATCATATGGAAAATGGGGATATAGCAACGAGCGATATTAATATGAGAAATAGACAGACAGAAGCCTTTTTGAGAAGTATTATAGGTGTTTCATCATTTGGATATTTCTCACTAAGAAATATTCTTGGAGTTAATGATGATGATTTTTATGAAATAGAAGAAGATTTAACTGAAAAGAAAAATAATTTGTTAGAAAATGCAAAAAAAGACATCACAAATAAAAATTTCTTTAAAGAAGTTGTAGATAAAAGTTTTGAAAAAAAAGGAATTTATAGCATAAAAGAAAATTTGAAAATGTTTTACGGAGATAGTTTTGATGATGCCGATGAAGATGAATTAAAGCAATTTTTTGTAAATATGCTAAATGCAATAACAAGTATCAGGCATAAAGTAGTTCATTATAATATGAATACGAATTCTGAAAATATATTTAATTTTTCTGATATTGAAGTTTCAAGGCTATTAAAGAATATTTTTGAAAAAGAAACAGACAAAAGAGAATTGAAACTTAAAATATTTAGACAATTAAATAGTGCTGGTGTTTTTGATTACTGGGAAAGTTGGAAAATAAAAAAATATTTAGAAAATATAGAATTTAAATTTGTGAATAAGAATATTCCTTTTGTTCCATCTTTTACAAAATTATATAATAGAATAGATAATTTAAAAGGAAGCAATGCTTTAAATTTAGGATACATTAACATTCCAAAAAGAAAAGAAGCTAGAGATTCACAAATTTATTTATTAAAAAATATTTATTATGGGGAATTTGTTGAAAAATTTGTTAATAATAATGATAATTTTGAAAAATTATTTAGAGAAATTATTGAAATAAATAAAAATGCTGGAAGAAATAAACAAACAAATTTCTATAAATTAGAAAAATTTGAAGCATTAAAAGAAAATACTCCGACAGAATATCTTGAAAAATTACAAAGTTTGCATCAGATTAATTATGATAGAGAAAAAATAGAAGAAGATAAGGATATATATGTTGATTTTGTGCAAAAGATATTTTTAAAAGGATTTATTAATTATTTGCAAGAGTCAGATTCATTAAAATCGTTAAATTTATTGAATTTAAAAAAAGATGAAGCAATAGCTAATAAAAAAAGTTTTTATGCTGAAAAATTAAAATTATGGCAAAATAATGGAAGTAATTTATCTAAAATGCCAGAAGAAATATATGATTATATAAAAAAAATTAAAATAACTAAAATAAACTATAGTGATAGAATGAGTATTTTTTACTTGCTTTTAAAACTTATTGATCATAGAGAATTAACTAATTTAAGAGGAAATCTTGAAAAATATGAGAGTATAAATAAAAATGAAATTTATTCAGAAGAATTAAACATAGTTAATTTAGTAAGTTTGGATAATAATAAAGTGAGAGCTAATTTTAATTTGAAGCCTGAAGATATAGGAAAATTTTTAAAAACTGAAACTTCGATAAAAAATATTAATCAATTAAATAATTTTAGTGAAATATTTGCTGATGGAGAAAATGTTATAAAACATAGATCTTTTTACAATATTAAAAAATATGGTATTTTAGATTTACTTGAAAAAATTGTGGCTAAAGCTGATTTAAAAATTACAAAAGAAGAAATAAAAGAATATAAAACTTTACAAAAAGAATTAGAAAAAAATGATTTTTATAAAATTCAGGAAAATATTCATAGAAAATATAATCAAAAACCAAATTGGATTTCAAGAATTGAAAATAAAAAAGATTTTAATGATTATAAAAAAGCTATTGAAAATATACAAAATTATACTCAATTAAAAAATAAGATTGAATTTAATGATTTGAATTTATTACAAAGTTTGTTATTTAGAATACTGCATAGACTTGCGGGTTATACTTCGCTTTGGGAAAGAGATTTACAATTTAAATTAAAAGGGGAATTTCCTGAAGATAAGTATATTGATGAAATATTTAATTCTGATAGAAATAATAATCAAAAGTATAAAAGCGGTGGAATAGCGTATAAATATGTTGATTTTTTAATTGAAAAAGAAGAAGGGAAAAGAGCTGGTAAAAATAAAGTTAAAAAAAGATCGGAAAAAGAAGGAAGTTTCATAATAAGAAATTATATAGCTCACTTTAATTATATTCCTGCTGCAGAAAAATCTATTTTAGAAATGCTGGAAGAATTGAGAGAGTTGCTAAAATACGATAGAAAGCTAAAAAATGCGGTTATGAAATCTGTAAAGGATATTTTTAAAGAATATGGATTTATTCTAGAATTTGAAATATCTCATGAAAGTAATAGTAAAAAAATAAAAGTGTTAGATGTAAAATCAGAAAAAATAAAACATTTAAAAAATAATGGATTAGTAACAACAAGAAACTCTGAAGATTTATGCAATCTTGTAAAAGTGATGTTAGAATATAAAAAATCTTAAAAATAAAAGGAGACTGATTATGTCTAGTGTTGTTCATATTACAAATGCAAATGAATTATCAATTTCAAACAATCAGCTTGTTATGTCAAATATTGAGATAGAGAATAATAAGCAAGTTAATAAAATTTCATTAAAAGATATATTGGCAATAATAATTGAAAACTGTAGATGTAAAATTACTGGAATATTGCAATTAAGATTAAGTGAGAAAAATATTCCATTAATAATATGTAATGAAAAGCATCAACCAGTACTTCATTCATTAGGTTTGTATAATCATTTTCAAGTAACGATGAGAATAAATGAGCAAGTAAATTGGTTAGACATAAAAAAAGATGAAATTTGGGAAAAAATAGTAATTCAAAAAATTAAGAATCAAAGAAATTTATTACAATTTTTGGAGAAATCAGAAAATACGATATCAAAACTAAAAATGTATGAAGAAAATATTTCTAAAGAAAAAAAAGAAGCAGAACATCAGGAAGCAATTGCGGCGAGAATGTATTTTCAGGAACTCTTTGGAAAAAATTTTAAAAGGTTTAATGATGATGGCATAAATTCGGCTTTAAATTATGGTTATGCACTTTTAAGAAGTCTAATTTCTTCAAAAATTGTTGCCAAAGGTTTTCATCCTAGTTTAGGTATTCATCATAAATCACAATTTAATAACTATAATTTTGCAGATGATATTATTGAAATATTTAGACCGATGGTAGATTATGTTGTTTATTTTAATCAAAAAGAAGAAGCTGAGTTAAGTAAAGAATTGAGACAAAATCTATTATTAATATTAACTCAAAAAGTGTATTGGAAAAATAAAAAATATGAGTTGTCACAGGTAATTGATTATTTTTTAGATAATATCAGAAATTATTTTATTGATGAAAATACAAAAATTGAAATACCAGAACTAAGGATTGATGATTATGAGTATTAATTATGTGGGTTTATTGATGTATGATTTTCCTATGAAAACGGGAGAAGAAAGAAAAGAATATACAACTTTTAGAAAAGAGATAATAAAAAGAGGCTACTATCAAATACAAAAATCAGTTTACATTGTAAGCACAAGTACAAAAGAAAAATTAAATGTTATTGAAAAACAATTATCAATGCTAGTTCCCTCAAATTCATCTGTTAGAACTTTAACATTAACAGACGATCAATTTAATAAGATGAAAATTTTATCAGGAGAGTTAGCTTTTGGAGAAAAAATATTAAAAAAGCAAAATCGTATCTTAGAGTATTGATTTTTGGTAAATTTGTGATAGAATATAAATAGAGGGTTCTCTATATCGACAAATATCCCATTCAATATTCGGATGGGATATAGATAACCCCAAAAACGAAGGGGTCTAAAACCTGTCACCAAATTCTTTAACTTTCCCAATATTGATATAGATAACCCCAAAAACGAAGGGGTCTAAAACAAATAATGGTGTCAAATGGTCGTTATGTTGTTGATATAGATAACCCCAAAAACGAAGGGGTCTAAAACTCCTGAAAATACACCTATACCAGCACCTTATGGATATAGATAACCCCAAAAACGAAGGGGTCTAAAACCTCTGTACCACTTGCTAAAGTAGTTTTACTATGATATAGATAACCCCAAAAACGAAGGGGTCTAAAACCTTCTTTATTCATTTTATTCTCCTTATAATATGATATAGATAACCCCAAAAACGAAGGGGTCTAAAACCATAATAAATCAACTCCTTGTCGAAAAAACTGATATAGATAACCCCAAAAACGAAGGGATCTAAAACCTAAATTTGGCTTGTATTAAAGATATTTTTTGTACAGGTAATTAATGCTAAGTTAAAACAGAAATTATATTTTATGTTAGTTGCTAACAAGGAGTCTTGTCTCCCTTGTTAAAAAACCATAACTAATCTACTATTCAAATGGGAAATAGTACAAAAATTAAAATGTATAATATTTTGAAAAAAATTTAAAAAAAGTATTGACTACGTATCAAATACGTGGTATACTAAGTTTGTAAATCAAAAAGAACAAATTAAATAAATTATGGAGGTACCAATATGTTAAAATTAGTATTAGGTGGATTAGCTTTAGTTGGAGCTGTAAAAGAGTTTGTGGAATATTTGGAAGAATTATAGAAATCAGAATTTTATTAGGGTAAAACCTAATAAAAAATTTTCTAAAAAACACTCAATACGTATTAAAAACGTATTGAGAGAAAGGAGGTTTAGAAATGGGAGATATAAATATAGATATTGATGTAGACTTTAACTTTTAAAAAAGTTTGTGAATAAAAAAAATGAAGAAAGTTTTATCAATTCCTTCATTTTTATAAAATATACTCAAACCTATTTAAAATTAAATCACTAAAAATTATATTTTAGGGTTTGAGTAAAATAATCATAACTTTTTATTTTGGTTTTAAAGCAGTTTTAATATATTTAAGAATGGAGATATTTATGGGCGTGTTAGATAGATTGTTAGAAGATGTAAATATTACAAAAGGAATCGTAACAGATACCGTGGATAAATATTAATCAAAATAAAAAATTTAAAAAAAGGTATTGACTACGGATTGAATACGTGTTATACTTAGTTTGTAAGTTATTAAGAAATAAAAACAAATAAAATTATGGAGGTACTAATATGTTAGGATTATTATTAGGTGGCTTATCAGTAGTAGGAGCTGTAGTAGAGTATTTGGAAGAATTATAGAAATCAGAATTTTATTAGGGTAAAACCTAATAAAAAATTTTCTTAAAAACACTTAATACGTGTTAAAAACGTATTGAGGGGAAGGAGGTTTAAAAATGGGAGATATAAATATAGATATTGATGTAAATTTTAACTTTTAAATAAGTTTATTGCTGAAAAATTTATGAAATTTTAGATAATCGTTGTTGTAAAAGACGGCGGTTATTTTTTTGTATTGTTATGAGGACTTACCTTTTTCACAATCAAACTATGGAAAGAGGTGCTAAGTTATGATTAACAGGACTTTCTAGTATTTATTATTCTAGTTGTGTATTTCTAGTTTAGTAAGATTAAATAGAAGCTGTTAATTCGTTCTTGAATATTTCAGCCTCACAGATTTTAATGTACCTGTGGAGTTTTTATATTGTAGTAAAAAAAGAATTTGGGAAATAAAAGAGAAGTGTGTTAAAATAAGAATAGAAAGATATGTGGCTGGGAAAGGAGTGTTTACAGAAATGAAAAATTATAAAGAATTAGAAAAAATATTATTTTCAATGGATGGGAAAAGTTATTCGGCATATAAGTCGCTTAAAGGGGAATATAGGTTTGAAAAGTATGTTCTTGCGATTGATCACATGCAGTCGGATCCTTATGCTCCGCCTTCAAAAATGAGAATTATAATGGATAGGAAAATTTGCGGAATTCCTTATGAGTTGACGGATACGAAGGATAAGAATATTGCAGTTTCGGATTTTCTTACGAGAAATTTTTACAGGGAAATTCAGAAAAGTGGAAATGACAGTACAGGAACTGGGGGAAGTGGAAGAATTTTTATTGACAGGTGCGGACAGGAAATTTTGGAAAGAACTTCGGTTATGATAAAGGGAGATAAAGTTGAAGTGAGGTTTGAAATGGGGATGCCTGCGAGAGGCAGACGGATAATGGGAAAAGCCGCACAGAAAATTATTTTTGAGCAGTTGCCTGAAATTGTGGAAAAATCCATTGTTTATGATAATTTGAATAAAAAAGCGTTAAATGAGCAGGTAATTCTAGTGATGGATCAGGAATATGCGAGAAAAATGTTGAAGGAAAAAGGGCTTGTTGCATTTGTGGCTAATGATTCTGTGCTTCCACGTGAAAGTGGAGTTTCGGATAGACCTATGAAAAATGCAGTTAAGTTTAAAAGTCCAGAAAAATTTGAGATTACATTAAAGCTTCCAAGTGGGAAAGAAATAAGCGGAATGGGAATTCCCAAAGGAATTACGCTAATTGTGGGTGGAGGTTATCACGGTAAATCCACGTTGCTTGCGGCACTTGAAAGAGGGGTTTACAATCACATTGCTCAAGATGGGCGTGAATTTATAATTTCTGAATTGGATGCGGTAAAAATACGTGCAGAAGATGGAAGAAATGTGGAAAAGGTGAATATAAGCGGATTTATTAATAACTTGCCACAAAATAAAGATACAAGGGCTTTTTCTACTGAAAATGCTAGTGGAAGTACCTCGCAGGCGGCAAATGTGGCAGAAGCACTGGAATATGGGACTTCTTTACTTCTAATAGATGAGGATACTTCGGCTACTAATTTTATGATTCGTGACGGAAGAATGCAAAAACTTGTAGTAAAGGAGAAAGAGCCGATAACACCGTTTATTGACAGGGTAAAGGAACTTTATGACGATTTTGGAGTTTCTACGATATTGATTGTCGGCGGCTCTGGAGATTATTTTGATGTGGCAAATCATGTTATAATGATGGATGAATATGTGCCAAAAGATGTAACGGAAAAAGCAAAAGAGATTGCAAAATTAGATGAAAACAAGCGAGAATTTTCTTCAAATGATAAATTTCAAGGAGTTACACAGCGTATTCCACTCAAAAAAAGTTTTTCACAATCTGGAAAACTGGATAAAACCAAAGCCAAAGGGAAATACAGCATTCTATATGGAAAAGAATTAATCGACATTTCCGGGCTGGAGCAGCTTGTGGATGACAGCCAGACAAACTGCATTGCTGTAATGGTTGACTATTTTAAAAATAAGGTGCTAGATGAAAAATTGACACTTTCGCAAGCGGCTGACAGGATTTATGAAAAGATTGAAAAGGACGGGCTTGATTCAATTTCTTCGTACACAGGGCATCCAGGAAATTTGGCATTGCCTAGAAAGCAGGAATTTTGTGGGGCGGTGAATAGGTATAGGAAGTTGAAAATAAAATAATCTTTTTATAAAGCAAGGGAAATCAATCGCCATTTCCCTTTATTTCGCAATAAAAGTTATTTTAACAAATTTAAATAATGGCATATTAAAGATAATGGCGAAAGTGCTACGCACTAACCCTGGCTCGTCTAAGTATTTTTTTGAAATATTCCCAAATTTTATTTGGGGAAGTAGTCTAAATATTTATTTTTTGGATAAACCTGAATTACTACGAAAACGAAACTCGCTAACGCTCACTTTCGCAAATAAAGACTATAACAACTCCATAAAACATATTTACTATAAAGGTTCTAGCGAAAGAAACACATAAATGTGTTTAGTCGTTTTCATTCCAAAAAAATCACGACATTCTATATTAAATTATAAAGATTATCATATTTAAGTTTTAAGCTTTTACATTTTAAAAATACTAAATAAGCAAAATTTTGTTAAAGGAAAAATAACTAAATACGAATGTATTTCTTTCGCCATAATTTTTATAAAACTAAAACTTATTTATGTAAAAATAACTCTTATTTGCGAAAGTGAGCGTAGTTTTACGAAGCGAGTTTTATTTTTTCTTTATAAGAAAGTTTTGCGTAAGCGGGGTTGTAAGGGCATGGCGTCTGATGCCCTTACGTTACAAAAAAATTGAATAATAAAATATAAAAAACTATTAAATTATAATACTTATAAATAAAATTATAAAAGTCTTTAAGATGGATACTTAATGATAAAATTTAATTAAAGGATATTTTAATAAAAACAGCTTGATTCTAAAAAAATAACCGCTGTCTTTTACAACAACGATTATTTAAAAATTCTAATTTTCTTATTTCAAATTATATTTTTTTACATAGTCTTCCATCATTTGTACTGCTATTGGTCTATTAAACCTTCTCGCAAATTCAATTACTGTTAGTCCCCATTTATCTTTTACTAAAAGAGGAAGTCCTGGTTGAGAAAATATCAGTTGGTATAACGGTAACATCTCTATTTCAGGGGTGCCGATATTAAATAATCCTTTGAATGAAACAGTTTTCTCTTTCTTATATATTGTTGTTATATCTGCACCTTTTTCCAATAATGTTTTACACAATATTGTCATTTTTATTATATCTCGTCGTCCATGATAAAATAATGGAAAGAACAAACTCATCCCGTCTTCTCTTACTATTTTAACATCTGCCCCTTTATTTATTAAAAAATTAGCAATTTCATAACGTGCAGTACTATCATTATTTGCTAATGCATGAAATAATATACTATCTCCTGATGCATCTCCAATTTTTTCATCTCCTTTTTTGAATATTTCTATAACATCCTTTAATGTTCCAAATCTTACTGCTTCCCAAATTGTTGTACATTCTGACATTTTGATATCTCCTTTCTCTCATTTTGTAGGTATTTTCATTTGTTGTTTTTGAATTATATTTTGTATATTATTTATATAATCTGGCTTATATTCTAATATAGTAAAATTTTTAGTAAAATTCTACAATCTATATTTTGCTTTTAAATGGTTTTTTCATAAGTTGCTTCTCTTGCTAGGAGATTTTGTTTTGTTATTATAGCATATATTGTACTATTTTTTCTATATATTCATTATAGAATAAGGAATAGTTATTATAGCTTAAAATATATATCTTTTTGAAATAGAGATTGCTTTTTATTAAAAATGGAAATATAATAATATTGAAAATAAGAGAAAAATACGGTTTTAGAAGAAATATAGAATTACATAGGGGAATAGGAAATATTTTGAGTTTAATTTTGTGGTATTCAAAAAGTAAAAATGAATAGAATGTAAAGGTTGCGAAAATATCAGATGTTTTTTTTATATAATTCATTTTTAAATAGGTTCGGATATAAGATAAATTCTTTTAGAAAAATTTGAAAAAAAAATAAAAATATATTGAAAAAATGCTCTTCAAATGATATAATTTTATAATGCGAATGATTATGAAAAAAGTATTAAATTAGATAGGAATCTGGAGAAATTTTATGAATAAAGCTGAAGTGTTTCAAAGTTTCTTTAACAAGCAAAAAATATCAGATCTTGAGATAAATAATATTTCGATTAATTCGAAAGAACTTGATAAAAATGATATTTTTGTTGCCATTAGAGGCGGGAACAATTTTGTTAATGAAGCATTGGAAAAAGGTGCTTTTGCTGTTTACGACAGTAAAACTTTAAAAATAGATGAAAAATATGCTAATCGTGCATTTTTTGTGAATGACAGTATTGAATTTTTACAAAATTTTGCTAGGGAATGGCGAAAAAATTTAGATATAAAAGTAATTGGAATTACAGGAAGTAATGGGAAAACTACTGTAAAGGACATGATTTACCATTTGCTTTCACAAAAATATAAAGGAAAAAAGACTGAAGGGAATTACAATAATCATATTGGATTACCCTTCACTTTGTTGCGTGCTGAAGAAGATGACCAATTCATTATTCTGGAAATGGGAATGAGCGGTTTTGGAGAAATTGATCTTCTGGGACAGATTGCATTGCCTGATATTAATGTAATTACCAACATTGGGGAATCACATCTGGAATTTTTAAAAACGAAGGAAAATGTATTTTTGGCGAAAACGGAAATTATTCCGTATATTAAAAATACACTTGTAATCAATGGAGATGATGATTATTTAAAAAATGTAAAAGCTGAAAATATCGAAGTTGTAAAGGCTTTGAATCTAGAAAATAATGAGTTTAGGGAGAAGACGTCTGATTTTTATTATGGGGACGTTCATTTTAACGAAAGCGGAACTGATTTTTTTCTAAAATATTTTGGAAAAATTTGTCAAAATATGGTTGAGAGAAATTATAAGACGAATGTTCTAGGAGAACATAATGTATTAAACTTAGTTATGGCAATTGCTGTGGCTAAACAATTCGGAATGGAAGATAAAATAATCAGTGAAGCTGTGAAAAATATTGGCTTGACTGGAATGCGGTTTCAAATAATTGAAAACGGCGATACAACATATATTAACGATGCCTATAATGCAAGTCCAATGTCTATGGAGAAATCACTTGAAACATTTTCCCAAATATATAACGATAGACTAAAAATAATGGTTCTAGGAGATATGCTGGAACTAGGAGAAAATGAGCTTGAACTTCATAGTAATCTTTTTAATACAATAAAAAATACAAAATTTGACAAACTTTATTTATTCGGAGAAAGGATGAAAAGCCTATTCGAAAAAATAAAGGAAAATGTGGACAATGAGAATTTAAAAAACAAGGAATTTAGACATTTTGATGAAAAAGAAGAAATAAAAGAAAAAATAAGACAGATTTCTGAACAAAAGGTAGTGCTGTTAAAAGCATCACGAGGAATGAGACTAGAAGAAATCATAGAAAAATAAATATTATAAACAAAGAAAGGAGAAGAGTTTTTTATTACTGTATAATTTGTTTAAATATGGATTATTGGGTAAAAAACTCTATAATAAAGAATGTTATATTTACTGCAAGAGTTATTTATCAATAACTGGAGAGTTTTACGTATTTTTAAATCAATAATGTTAAGAGCGTCTGTGGCGTTTATGATTGCGTTTCTGTTTATGTTAATTTTAGGAAAACCGTTTATTGCTTGGCTTAAAAAGAAAAAATATGGAGATACAGCAAGAGAAGAAGGGCCTAAATCACATTTTGACAAGTCGGGAACGCCTACAATGGGAGGACTTCTAATAATTGGTGCAATTTTATTTGCAACGGCTATCGCTGGTAATTTTACAAATAAATTCATTGTGTTTTTGTTTGTAATTACAATTTTATTTACAACAATTGGATTTTATGATGACTATTTAAAATTGACAAAACACAAAAAAG
This sequence comes from Leptotrichia hongkongensis, assembly GCF_041538065.1. Classification (NCBI taxonomy): domain Bacteria; kingdom Fusobacteriati; phylum Fusobacteriota; class Fusobacteriia; order Fusobacteriales; family Leptotrichiaceae; genus Leptotrichia; species Leptotrichia hongkongensis. The sequence goes on from NZ_JBGORW010000012.1 coordinate 27,222, forward strand.
GGCTTTCTGGGAAGAAAAAAATATTAGGACAACTAATAATCACAGCATTAACATTCGGATTCGTATATAAATTCGGACTTGTAAGTAAAACTATCGATTTTTCAATAATAAATCCGTTAATTAAAAATTCATATTTATATATAACTCCAATCTTGTTCTTTATTTTTGTGGCATTTGTAATAATCGGTTCTTCAAATGCAGTAAATTTGACAGATGGACTGGATGGTCTTGTGAGCGGACCTACAATTGTAGTAAGTATTACGCTTTTAATTATTACTTATTTAACTGGAAATGTAAAATATGCAAAATACCTAAATCTTTATTACGTTCCGCAGGCAGCTGAAATGATAGTTTATTTAGCCTCAGTAATCGGAGCTTTAATTGGGTTCTTATGGTATAATTTCTATCCAGCACAAGTGTTTATGGGAGATACAGGTTCTTTAACATTGGGTGGAATTTTAGGAATTATTGTTATTTTTATAAAGCAAGAGCTGTTATTGCCGATTGCTGGATTTATATTTATTATGGAAGCCTTGTCAGTTATGATTCAAGTCTGGCACTTTAAAACTTTTGGAAAACGGGTGTTTAAAATGGCACCAATACATCACCACTTTGAACTGCTAGGATTGCCTGAAACAAAAGTTACAATAAGATTTTGGATTGTTTCAATAATGACATGTCTATTAACATTTGTAATTTTGAAATTAAGATAAATAAAGCGGGGGATTTTTCCCCTGCAAACTAATTTGAATTTTGTCTTTGAGTATTTAACTAAATAATTTTTCTATTTTGATGTTTGTTAATAATTATTTTTTATTATATATTTTAATTTTTTTAACGTAAGGGCATCAGACGCCATGCCCTTTTTCGCAATAGCAGTTATTTTAACTATGTATAACTGGTTACTATTTAAAGATAATGGCGAAACGTTCTACGAACTACCCCGCTTTACGCAAAACTTTCTTAATAAAGAAAAAAGAAAACTCGCTTTTGAACTTAGGTTATTTTGAATATAAATAAATAAATTTTATTTAAAATACCTCCAAAAGCTCAAACAGTTCTTTTTCCTTTAACGAAATTTTGCTTGTTTAATTTATTAAAATAACTTTCGTAATTAAAATTAAAAGTGTCGTGATTTTTTTCAAAAAATGCTTAGACGAGCGGGGATTAGTGCGTAGCGCTTTCGCTAAAATCTTCAGATGTTATAATTTGAAGAAATTAAAATAACTAATATTGCGAAATAAAAGGGGATGGCGACTGTTCCCCTTTGCGTTGAAATAAAAAATAACATAAAAAATAAAAGAAATAATATTTATTAACAATAATTTACTTTTATAAAAAATAATTTAGTTGAGTACTTAAGAATTTGGAATTTAGAAATATAAAATAAATAATAGAAAGAGGAAAGAATCACATGGATAAAAAGGGAATTGTATTTGGTGCTGGGTTAAGTGGGCTTGGTGCTAAGGAATTGCTAGAAAAAAATGGATATGAAGTGTATTTGATAGATGATAAGGTTGCAATGCCATCGGCAGAGGGAATAAGACTTTTGAATGAGGAAAAGGTTGAATTCATAGTAAAAAGTCCTGGGATTCCTTGGAAGGCAGAACTTTTGAAAGTTGCCAAGGAAAAAGGTGTTAAGATTATTTCAGAAATTGATTTGGCTTATAAATATGTGGATAAAAATATAAAAATTATTTCGTTCACTGGGACAAATGGGAAAACTACTACATCTACTAAAATGGCAGAATTACTTAATTTTGCTGGGTTTCGTGCAAAACTTGCCGGGAATGCAGGTTTTTCATTTGCAAAACTGGTGGCTGATGAAGAAGAGCTTGATTATATTGTGCTGGAGCTTAGCAGCTACCAATTGGAAAATAATCCGCAAATTCATTCAAATATCGCTGGAATAATCAACTTAACTCCAGATCATTTGACACGATATGATTCGGTGGAAGATTATTATATTACAAAGTTTGCGATTTTTGATAAGCAGACAGATGATGACTTTGCATTGATTAATCTGGATGATGAAGTTTTTGCAGAACTGTATGAAAGAAATGAGATAAAGGAGAAAATAAAGGCTCAAAAAGTATATTTGAGTAAAGAAACAAAAGGAACAGTTTTTGTTTATGAAAATAATATTCGTATAATGAAGGATTTGAGTAAACGGGTTGATGAAATTCAGAATTTTGGTGAAAAAATTGATGAAATTTCAGAAATTTTGTTAAAAACTGAAGAATTGTCATTAAAAGGTAGACATAATTTGGAAAATATGTTATTTTTGATAAGTTCAGCAAAAATATTAAATGTAAAAAATGAAAAATTAGCTAAATTTTTAAAATCAACGAATGCTCTTGAACATAGGCTTGAAAACTTTTTTGTGAAAGGAAATACAACGTTTATTAATGATTCTAAGGGAACAAATGTAGAATCAACATTAAAAGCAATTGATTCATTTAATAATTCGATTATTATGATTCTTGGTGGAGATGATAAGAAAATTGATAATATGCCTTTGATTAAAAGAGTTAAGGAGAAAGTTGACTTTGTCTATTTAATTGGAGATAATGCTCAGATTTTAATTGACGATATGGAAAAGGTTGGATATAAAAATTATAAAAATTTAGAAACAGTTGAAAATGTACTAAATTACTTGAAGGAAAATGTGGATTTCTCACAAAATCAGACAGTACTGTTTTCACCTGCAACATCGAGCTTTTGTCAATTTAAGAGTTTTGAACATAGAGGAAAAGTTTTTAAGGAATTGACACAAAAAATTATAGGAAAATAATTTAGTTTTTATGAAAATGTAATTTAGGAGAAAAAATTGAACAGTAAAAAGATATTGGGAACAGGATTTATAATAGTAATTTTAATACTTTCTGCATTGAGTATTATAACAATGGCAAGCCTTAGTTTTCCAAAGGCGCAAAATGAATATGGAGAAGCATCTTATTTTTTGTTAAGGCAAACAATATGGCTAGTTATAGGCTGGGGAGGATTTATTTTCACAGCCAATCTTAATTATAAAAAATACAGGGAAATAGGAAAATATCTATACGGAACAGGAATTATTATGCTTGTTATGGTACTAGTAATCGGAAAAACTGTAAATGGAGCAAAACGTTGGATTGACCTTGGAATGGGAGTAGTTATACAGCCTTCAGAATTTGCAAAATTAATACTGATTATTGTACTTTCGGCTCTTGTTTATAATTTTAAAACACGAAATAAAATAAAAAAATTTCCTTGGGAAACAAGTTTAGTTTTAATGATGACTACTGGAATATATATAATTCTTGTCTTTTTTGAAAAATCATTTAGTAATACAGCTCAAATTGCTATAATTGGTTTTACCTACTTACTTGTTTCAGAAATAAAATTTTCAGTAATTGGCTTTTATGCGATATTGACTGGAATTGCAGGATGGTTTAGTGTGATGAAAGTAGGATATAGGGCAAGCAGAATTGCGGCACACACTTCAAAAAATATTGGATTTCAGACATCACAATCATTAATAGCCATAGCTAACGGTAGACTTACTGGAAAATTCTATGGGAATGGATTGCAAAAGTACGGATTTCTTCCAGAAATACACACGGATTATATTTTTTCAGGATATGCTGAAGAAAATGGATTTTTAGGAGTAGTATTTTTATTAGGGTTGTATGCTGCTTTACTAGTAATAATTGGGGTTGCTTTGAAAAAAATAAAAGATTTATATGCAAAATATCTTTTAGCTGGAATTTTCATGATAATTGCAACGCAAGTAATTGGAAATGTAGCAGTTGCAAGCCAGTTAATACCTTCTACAGGGATTCCGCTTCCGATGATGAGTTATGGAGGAAGTACAATGATAGCTGTAATGATGATGCTAGGAGTCGTCTACAATATAATAAGAGCTTTGTATAAGCAGGAAATGGGAAGCAAGTTGGATGAACTGAATGAAATTGATTACATGATGTAAAAAAATATAATGAGAGGTAAAATAAAACAATGGAAAAAGTAGTATTTACTACAGGAGGAACAGGCGGACATATTTATCCAGCCTTGTCAATCGCAAAAAAAGTTAGAGAAAAAGGTATAGATACATTATTTATCGGAACAAAGCATAGAATGGAAAAAGATATTGTTCCAAATGAAAATTTTAGATTTATAGGACTTGATGTGTTGCCATTAAGAAGTGTTAAATCAGTAATTAAAATGATAACGGCAACAATAAGTGCAATAAAATTGCTAAAAAAAGAAAAGCCTACAAAAATTATAGCATTTGGAAATTATATAACAATACCAGTGCTAATAGCGGCTAATGTGCTACGAATACCATATTATCTGCAAGAACAGAATCATACCATGGGGCAGGCTAACAAATGGTTTTATAAAGGTGCAAAGAAGGTATTTATTGCTTTTGAAAATACGCTTGAAAGTATTAAGGAAAAATATAAAAGTAAATTTGTTGTGACTGGAAATCCGTTAAGAGAAGAGTTTTATGGGAAAAATAAGCAGGAAGAAAGGCAAAAACTTGGAATAAAAGATGATGAAAGAGTTATTCTTGTTATAGGTGGAAGTCTTGGAGCTAAGAATATAAATGAAGCTATTGTGAAAAAATGGAAAACAATAACAGAAGATGCAAGAATACGATTGTTCTGGGCAACTGGAAAAGATAATTATGAAGCATCTACTTATAGAATAAGAGATTTTGGAACAGCAGTAGTTGAGCCATATTTTGAAAATGTTCCAGAGCTGATGGCAGCTTCTGATATTGTAATCTGCCGTGCTGGAGCTTCTACAATTTCTGAACTTATTCAGCTTGAAAAACCGTCAGTATTGATTCCATACGATTTTGTTGGACAAAAGGAAAATGCAGATGTACTGGAATATGTAAATGGCGCAAAAATATTTACAAATGAAACAGTAGAAAAAGCAATAGACGAAACATTATCAATAGTGCGTCAGGCCTCAATGCTGGAATTTATGAGTGAAAATGTAAAAACATTGAAAAAAGGTAATTCAGCAGAAATAATTGTAAATGAAATGGGAATTAAATAAATTAAGGAAAAGAAAATTTGGAGGAAATTATGCTAACAAAAGTGAATAATGTATACTTTAGCGGAATAAATGGAATTGGGATGAGTGGGCTTGCAAAAATTTTGGCAGCAGATGGATTTAATGTGGCAGGTTCAGATTTGGAAAGAAAGTCTGTAACACAAGATATGGAAGATATGGGAATAAAAGTTTATATTGGACAAGTAGAAGAAAATGTGAAAGATAAAGGAATAGATCTGTTTGTATATTCAACAGCGATTAAGGAAACAAACCCTGAATATAAATATATTGTAGATAATAATATAAAAAAAGTCAAAAGGGGAGAATTGCTTGCTGAAATAATGAATAGATTTGATGGAATTGCTGTGGCAGGAACTCATGGAAAAACTACTACAAGCTCAATGATGAGCGTGGCACTTTTGGAAAAGGATCCGTTTATAGTGGTTGGAGGGATTATTCCAGAAATAAGCAGCAACAGCCAGATTGGTAATTCAGAATATTTTATTGCTGAAGCTGATGAAAGCGATAATTCATTTTTGTACATAAAACCCAAATATTCTGTTGTAACAAATATCGAAGCTGATCACCTGGATCATCACGGGACTTTTGAAAATATAAAGAAATCATTTGAACAGTTTATTGATAGTACAGAAAAAATAGCTATACTTTGTAAAGATACAGTTGAAAAAGTTGGTCTTAATATAAAAAATAAAAATGTAGTATGGTATAGCATAAAAGATGAAACAGCTGATATTTATGCTAAAAATATAAGGGTAGAAGATGGAATAACAAGTTTTGAAGTTATAAAAAAAGGTGAAGATTTAGGAACATTTAGTTTAAGTATTCCTGGAGACCATAATGTTGCAAACTCACTTCCAGTAATTTACTTTGCTCACGAGTTTAAATGTAATATGAAAAAAGTAAAAGATAGAATCTTTAAATTTAAAGGTGCAAACAGAAGATACCAAGTTATTTATGACAATAATTTGAGAATAATTGATGATTATGCACATCATCCAACAGAAGTAAAAGTAACAATTAATGCGGCACATAATACTGAAAAAGGCAAAGTGACTGTAATTTTCCAGCCTCACCGATACAGCCGTACAAAATTTTTCTTTGATGATTTCGTAAATTCATTAAAAGATGCCGATGACTTGATTTTACTTCCAATTTATGCGGCAAGCGAAGACAATACTTATGGCGTAAGTTCAGAATTACTTGCAGAAAAAATTGGAGGAAATGTCAGAGTGCAAACTCAAGAAGAAATAGAAAGCATTATAAAAAAGGACAGAAATAGTGGAAATACGTATGTGTTTATGGGAGCTGGAAGTGTATCAAGAGTTGCTCATGAGATTGCCGATGACTTGAAAAAGATGGAGATTGACGGTTAGGATAACTAATATTGTAGAATAACTGAAATTTTTATATAAAGATTCGTAGAAAGTGAGAATGAAATAAGAATGGAAATAATAAAAAATGCCAAGATGAAGGAATATTCAAATATGAAAGTTGGCGGAACTGCAAAAGAGCTTATTTTCATAGATGATAAAAATGAATTAAAGGAAGTTTTACAAACTAGAAATAATATTTTTCTTTTAGGAAATGGAACAAACACTCTTATTAATGATGGAAATTTAGATATAAACTTTTTATCATTAAAAAAATTAAAAAAAATAGTAATTGAAGAAAAAAAAGGTGACTATGATTTGGTAAGAGTGGAAGCTGGATTGGACTTGGATGATTTGATAGATTTTATGGAAAAAAATAATTATTCAGGGCTAGAAAATATTACTGGTATTCCAGGATCTGTAGGCGGTCTTGTAAATATGAATGGCGGTGCTTATGGAACAGAGATTTTTGACTGCATTGAAGAAGTGGAAGTTTGTAAAAATGATGGAGAAATTGTAAAAATTAAGACAACGGACTTGAACTTTAAATATAGAACTACTGAAATAAAAGAAAATAAATGGATTGTAATCTCTGCCTTGTTTAAATTTGGTTTTGGATTTGATAAGGCTGCCTCACAGGATAAAAGGGAGCAAAGAAAAACAAAACATCCATTAGATTTACCAAATTTAGGAAGTACATTTAAAAATCCAGAAGGTACATTTGCGGCAAAATTAATTTCAGATGCTGGTTTAAAGGGATATAGAGTTGGAGATGTGGAAATTTCTCCAAAACATCCAAATTTTGTTACAAACTTGGGAAATGCAACATTTAATGATATAATTTCAGTTATTGAACACGTAAAGGAAGTAGTTTTTGAAAAATTTGGAGTAAAATTAGAAACAGAAATTATCGTCTTAAAAAGTTAATTATAAATAATTTTACTATTAAATTAAAATAAATTTATGTTAATATATTGAATAAAATCAAAAAAAAGTGTATAATAATAGAAAAAATGGAGTTTTAATATGAAAAAGTCGATTAATGTATTGATTTTATTGTGTTTATTAGCAGGAATGATGTTTTTTGGTAAAAGATTTATTGATACAGATTACTTCAAAGTTCAGGAAGTTTTGGTAGAAGGTCAATCTAAATTACTAAAACAAGATATCGTAACTCAACTTGAACAGATGAAAGGCAAAAATATTGTATATTTAAATACTGATGAGATTGAAAAGCGTATAAAAGCTGATGTAAGAGTAAAAAAAGCATCAGTAAAAAAACTTTTTCCAAGTAAAATTGTGGTCACTTTAGAAGAGAGAGAACCTTATGTATATGTGAAAAAAGGAGATGAAACATTTTTAGCAGATAAAGATTTAAATATATATGGTGATATTTTAGAAGAACCATCCAAAAATATCCCTGTAATAAATTACACAAATGACGAAAGTTTGAAAGAGATAAAAACGATACTTTCTAAAATACAAAATAAAGATTTTTATGCTATGATTTCAGAGATAAGACAATCTGAAAAAAATTATGAAATACTTCTTACTAATAATGTAAGAATAATAACAGATACATTAGTTACAGAAAAAAAATACAACGATGCATACAAATTATACGAAAGACTAAGAAAAGAACGTCCAGTAATCTCTATGGATTTGAGATTTATAGATATTGTTGTGAAATCGTAAAAAAAAGGAAAGGAGAAGCTACTTTAAATAAGTTATAATAATCATAAGTAGCAAAGAAAAAATGGATAACTTTAGTAATGCAGCGAAACTGAAAGTAGTAGGAGTAGGTGGAGCAGGTGGAAATGCAATAAATGATATGATTGAGAGTAATATAACAACTGTTGATTTTATAGCAATAAATACAGATCAGCAAGATTTAGACAGATCAAAAGCACCTATAAAAGTACTTTTAGGGAAAGGAATGGGTGCTGGAGCAGATCCTGAAAAAGGTAGAATTGCCGCAAAAGAATCTGAAGAAAAAATAAAAGAAGTGCTAGAAGGCACAGATATGTTATTCATAACAGCTGGAATGGGTGGAGGAACAGGAACAGGAGCTTCTCCAATTATTGCTGAAGTAGCAAAAGCAATGGGGATTTTAACTGTAGCTATTGTAACAAAACCATTTGGGTTTGAAGGACCATTAAAGAAAAATAATGCTGCAATAGGTATTGATAATTTACAAGAAAATGTAGATACTTTGATTGCTATTCCTAATGATAGATTGTTTGAGATACCTGGAATGAATATTTCATTAATGAATGCTTTTAAAGAAGCAAATGGAGTTCTTAAAATGGGAATAAAAGGTATTTCTGACTTGATTACAAAGCAAGGAATTGTAAATTTGGATTTTGCAGATGTAAAATCTATTATGCAAAATTCTGGAATTGCAATGTTAGGATTTGGAGAAGCAAATGGCGATGAAAAAGCTAAGAGTGCAACAGCTCAAGCATTAAACAGTCCATTATTGGAAAAATCTATCGAAGGAGCAAGAAAAATTCTAATAAACGTTACAGCAGGACCAGATATTGGATTACAAGAAATTCAAGAAGTTGCTCAAACAATTTCAGAAAAAGCTGGACATGACAAAGCTAACTTGTTGTGGGGTTATATTATGGAACCTGAATTAGAAGGAACAATAAGTGTATCACTAGTAGCAACAGACTTTGAAGAAGAATTTTTGACAGCTGATAATTCAAATACAATTAGATTTGCTCCATCTGAAGAAAAAGAAGAAACAGAAAATGATACTAAAGAAAATCTTGAAGAAAATGATTATCAAGAAGAAGATAATTATGAAAAAGAAGAAGACGATATTGATTTTGTATTACCACCATTTTTTGAAGAGTAATTATTAATAAAAATAGTCTAGTATGATTAAAGTTATTTAAATATATTCGATATTTTTGAAAATGACTTGATTTTATTGGACTTTTTTGGTATAATAATAAGACCTGCTCTATTTACAGAAGTAGGGCTAAAAAGCCATAGGAAAGGAGAAAGAAAATGAGAAATTACGAAATTATGTTTATTTTGTCTACACAATTGACAGATGAAGAAAAACAAGCTAGAGTTGAATTTGTAGAAAAAACATTAACAGCTGCTGGAGCAACTGAAGTTAAGACAGAAATTTGGGGAGATAGAAAATTAGCTTACCCAATTAAGAAAAAAGAAAACGGATACTATGTTTTAACAACATTCCAAGCAGATGGAACTAAATTTACTGAAATCGAATCAAAATTAAACATTAACGAATCAATTTTAAAATACATGATTGTTAAAAATGACTAATTTAAAATAGCGTTATTATAAGAGGGTTAAACTTATAAAAATTTGAGGTTTTGTTATTTTAAATGTTAAAAATATTAAAATAGGGGGAAAATTTATGAATGTAGTAATACTGATGGGAAGAATGGTAAGAGATCCTGAGTTAAAATATACTTCAGGAGGAAAAGCATTTGCCAATTTTACATTAGCTGTACAAAAAACAAAAGATGAAGCAGAATTTATTGATTGTACTGTTTGGGAAAAAACAGCAGAAACTATTGCAGAATATTTTAGAAAAGGAAATAAAATTCTTGTTCAAGGAAGATTAAACGTAAGCAGTTACGAGCAAAACGGTGAAAAAAGGAGAATGACAAGAGTTGTTGTAAATAGTTTTGAATTTATTGAAAATTCAGGTAATGGTGGAGGATACCAACAACAGCAGACTTTTAACAATAATAACAGCAATAGCAAACCAGTACAAAATAATTCATTTGAAAATGATAACGATGATATGGATGACGATGAAGAGTTTCCATTTTAATAATAACTAAGTAAATTTTGTAAATTAAAATATTTTAGATATTTTTTAAAAATGAAATTTACTATAAAAGTTTTTAGGAGGTGTAAATTAATGAGAGCTAAACCAGTTACAGAATTTAAAAGAAGAAAAAGAAGACCAAAAGTTAAATTTAAAGTAGAAGATATTAATTATAAAAATGTTGAACTATTGAAAAACTTTATGAATGATAAAGGTAAAATCTCTCCAGCGAGAGTAACAGGATTAGAAGCTAAAGTTCAAAGAAAAATTGCTAAAGCAATTAAAAGAGCTAGACAAATCGCTTTGATGCCTTATACAAAAATTGAAAAATAATAGTAATTTTATTTTTTGATAAATTTAGACTATTTAAAATAAGTTTTAACTTGTTATAGATAGTCTTTTTTTGTGAAAAAATATGGAAAAATTAAGATTTATATTGTATAATGTATCAAATGTATTTAAAAAGACATTTTTTATATAATAAAAATTAGGCGGTAGTAAAAATGTTGAATAAAAAATTGGGGTTATTTTTACTTTTTTTATTTGTTTTTATAATAGGTTGTAGTAAAAAGGAGAGCGAAGAAAAAGAAAAGAAACACGATAATGTACAAAATAAAACCACAAAAGAAAATGTTTTTTCGAATAAATCAATAGAGAAAATAATTGAAACTTTTACGAAAAAATCGAAAGAGAATAAGATAAGCATAGGAAATTTTGAAAAACTGGTATATGAGAACAAAAATTATTACTATGCCAAGATACATTCTAGAGGAGATGCTATTTATGCACTTGATTATAGCGGGATAAGTGCAACAAGTATATTTCTGAAGGTTAGCAAGGTGGATGGAGCTAACTTGGGAATAATTGAAAATATGGTGGTTAATCTTATACAGGTATCTGATGAAAAAATTAATGACTCTGAAGCTAGAGCAATTTATACAAAAATCTTAGCAAGCATGAGAGAAAAGGAGCTATCAAGCTTATTATCATATACAAATGGAATAATATATGGAATAAGAATAGACTCAATTACAGGTGAATTCATATTTTTTGCTAGAGAATCAGAAAATGAAAATGCAGTTACAAGTATTCAAAATCTGAAATTTAATAATAAAAATGAAGGAACTTCTGAAAAAATAGTAAACCTAAAAGAAAAAAAATAAATATTTATTAATCTAAATAAACTTGGATTGTAAATAAAAAATTATTATTTCGTTCAAACTTTTAATATTATTTGATTTTATTGATATGAAAAAGATTTAGATATAAAAAAATAGAATAAATTATAATATAGAATTTAGGAGGTAAAATGAATTTAGAAGCATTATTTGGACTTTTACAGGGACAGGATCTAGGAAAATTGACAGAACAGATAGGAGGAAACAGTACGCAAGTAAAAGATGGAGTAACGGCAGCTTTACCTGCAATATTGGCAGCAGTTAATAAAAATGCAAATAACAGTGAAAAAGCAGAAGGGTTGAATAACGCATTAAATCAGCACGATGGTTCAATATTAAATAACCTTGGAAGTTATTTGCAAAATCCTGATTTAAAAGATGGAGCGGGAATATTGGGACATCTGTTTGGAAATAATACACAAAATGTGGCAAACGCTGTTTCACAGTCAAGTGGACTAGATAACCAAGGAAGCATGAAAATCTTGCAAACATTGGCTCCACTTGTATTAGGTGCATTAGGACAGCAAAAAAAGGAAAATAATCTAGATGCAGAAGGAATTGGTAACTTAACTTCAAACCTTGCAGCAAACTTTACAGGTGAAGGTGGAATGATGAGTATGATTACAAATATGCTGGATGCAAATAAAGATGGAAACGTAATGGATGATGTAATGGGATTAGTTGGAAAATTTTTTGGCGGTAAAAAATAGAAAGTGTAAAAAATAAGTATGAAATTAGGCAAAGGGACTATTTTATTTTTAAAGGTATCTCACAAAAGCCTAATTTTTTTTTAGATAAATTTTTAATTATTAAGGATGGTAAATAATGAAATTTTTGATGATTGGAATTGGTGGGGGAATTGGGGCGATTCTTCGATATTTGATTAGTGCTGTGCCTTTAAAAGTGAGTTTTCCTGTGCAGACTTTTGTTACGAATATTTTGGGAGCAATTTTGATTGGGATTGTTGTTGAGATGGTGGCTGGGAAGCAGGTTTCACAGAATTGGAGTTTATTCTGGAGAGTGGGGATTTGTGGAGGATTTACGACATTTTCTACATTTTCGCTGGAAACGTATAACTTGATTGAGAAGGGGAATACTTGGATTGCATTGGGATATGCGGTTTTGAGTATTGTGCTGTCGGTTGTGGGAGTTTTTATTGGAAGGGGAGTTGTTAGAGCGGCATAAAGATTGTAATGTAAAAAAATTTGAATATTTTTATTAAATTTTGGTATAAAAACTTGGATATTTAGTGAAGGAGTTAGTATGGATAACGAACATTCAATAGAAAATACGAAAAAATATGCAATAATGGAGGTTATGTTCTTTAATGGATATACAGTAGGAATGCAGAGTTTTGTGCTTTTGAGCTTGGCGATTTATTTTAATATGAGTTCTTTTTTTATATCAATTGTGTCATCGCTGCCAACGGCGGGATATTTGCTTCAAATATTTACTAAGCGGGTAAATATTTTGCTTGGAAGTAGGAAAAGGACAATGGTAATAGCGGCTACTCTTTCAAGGTTGGTTATATGTGTAATGCCTTTTGCTGTTTTTTTTGATGTCAGAAAGCAGGAAGTATATTTTGCTGTAATGCTTATTTATGCGCTTGTCGCACCTTTTTCAAATAATGTGTGGACGGCTGTAATGACGAAGATTATTAATAAAAAGGAAAGAGGGAAGTATTTTGGAGTGCGTAATTTATTTTCATCTCTTTCTACCGTAGTTTACACGTTGATTTATGGATATGTTTTATCAATGCCTGACAGAAAAACTGCAATGCTTATATTGACAACAATAATGTCGCTTTCGGCAATAGGTTCAGCGATATTCATGTGCCTTCATTATGTTCCTGATTTGGGAACGGATATAAAAAATGTGAGTATTAAAACGGCATTTAAAAATAAAAATTTTGTCGTTTATCTGAAATTTGCTTCTGTATGGCTGTTTACATGGGAATTTCTAAAGCCAATGACAGAATATTACAGGATAAAAATACTTGGTGTAAATACAATGTTTATTTCCCAAATGGGAGTTTTAACAGCGATATTGTCAAGTGTACTTTACCTAGTTTACGGGAAATTATCTGATAAATACGGAAACAAGACAATGCTTAGAATGGGAATATTTTTTACGACATATTACGTGCTTACCTATTTTTCAATGACTCAGGACAATAAAATGTCAATGCTTTTTGCAGCTGCAGTAATTGATGCAATAGGATTTACAGCGATAACATTAAGTTTACTGAATCTTATGATGGAAGTTTCAGGCGAGCCTGCTGATGCTTATGTAGGAGCTTATGCGATGGTTTCGGGACTTTCAGCAATATCGGCAGGATTGTTCGGTGGTATGCTGGGAAAATTCATAAATAACGGAGTAATTTATATTTTTGGGGAACAATTTTACACAATAAGATTTGCCTTTGTTATAGGATTTATTTTGAGATTATTTTCATTGCTGGAATTAACAAGGGTTTATTCATTTGAAAAAACATTTGTGTATCCTGGCGGAAGCAGTAGAATAAAAAGCATGTTTTCCAAAATAATGTTTTCAGGCTCAAGATACGTTATTCATTCTAATAAAGGAAAAAACGAGGATTCTGATGAACAAAACGTGGATAAGGAAGAGAATGTTAATGGTAAATCTGATGAAAGTAAGAAAGAACTGTAATTGGTTTGTAGCCAGTTATAAGAGTAAAAAGTTACAGAAATTGAATAGTATAGCAAGGAGTCAAGACCCCTTGTCAAAGAGTGTAGAAAAAATCAAACATTAAAAAATATTGTGTTTATCGTGATTTTTAGACTTTTACAACTGAGTAAAAGTTTTGTAGAATAGGAGAATTTTATGAAAAAGATTTTAGAGAAAATTGGGAAAGATGAGTTGCTGGAGTATTCACGTTTAGGAGATAGATTTTCTGTTGGGAATTATATTGGAAATAGTAGTAAATTTCATATTTTCACATCAATTAACCCTTACGGAAAGTATGAAGGATACAAATTTTTAAAAAATGAAGAATTGAAAAAATTAGGAAGAAAAAAATGGTATTTAGAATTAATGAAGGGAAATATAAAAGAGAGACTTTCCAATGAGGGAAAAACGGTTATTTTAAGAAAAGATAGTTTTTTTAAACATTTATTTGAGTATTTTGTAAAAAATAAAATAAGATTACAAATTTCTTATGATAGAGATTGGAATAATAATGGCTATTTAATTAAAAATTCAGATGAGTTTTTTTGGTTTCATTTTTGTGATGAAGAAAATGAAGACGAAGAAGAAATTATAAGAAAATATGGAGTAAAAATTATAAGAACAGGAAAAAACGTTATAAAAGATATTGTTGTAGAAGATAGCGAAATTAAAAAAAATAAATTAATAAAAGTTTACGATTTAGATGATGTTTTAGGTGATATTATCTTTCAAGATGATAATTATATTTTGATTTATGAAAAGGATTTATTTTTTGGCGATTATAAATTTACAATATTAAAAATGTCTGATATTGAAGAAATTAATGATAGAATAAATTTAATAGAAACAAAAGAGATAAATTTAGAAGAAATTTTTCAAAATATTGTAAAAATGAAAATAGAAGAAGTTTTGAAAAAATGCTTTGAAAATAAAATATTAGTGCATTTTGAGCATGAGAAATCATATTCTGAAAAATTTGGGATAATTGAAAGATTTGATAACAAGAAAATAATTTTAAAAGAAATAGATAAAATGACTGGAATTTTTGTTGCTAAATCTGAGATAATGATTGAAGATATTTCGTTTTTATTTGTGAGAAATTGTAAAGTTTTAGGAATTGAGGAGTAAAATTTATGAAAAAAGGCTCTGTTCTTGATTGAATAGAAGCCTTTTTTATTTTTATAGTATTCAGTAGAATTTATTGTCTTATAGGCACTGCACAGATTTCTCCAACACCTTGTACGTATTCACACGAACCGCCACTATTTCTTATTGCTCTTCTCATATTTGCTCTTTGGATTACTCCGCAACTGCTTACAAACAATAAAATAATTGCTAAAAATATAAATTTTTTCATTTTCTATCTCCTTAACTTTGTATTTACTTTTTATTAATATTATACCTGAATGTTTCTTTTATTTCAAGTTTTTATAAAATTTCACAAACATTGTAAACAAATACCAAAAGTGATATAATCTAAAAAATAAATTTAAATAAAAATAATTTGATAAATAATGGAGAAAAGGAAAGGAAATTTAATGAGTTTAGTTCAGTTTAACAAGGTATATAAGCAATTTGCAGGGGAATATATTTTGAGAGATGTTAATTTTACGATTGAAGAGAAGGATAAGATTGGGCTTGTGGGGGTAAATGGGGCTGGAAAGTCTACAATTATCAGGATGCTTTTGGGGGAAGAGCGGATTGATGGAAATGAGAATAATCTTAATGAGTTTGGGGAAATTGTGAAAAGTGGGGCTACAAAAATTGGGTATTTGTCACAGAATACGGAGTTTTCGGATGAAAAAAATACGATTTACGAGGAAATGATGACTATTTTTGAGGAAGAGAGAAAAATTTGGGACGAGATTCAGAAGGTTAATATGCTTATGGGAACAGCAAATGAGGATGAAATGGAAAAGCTGATTAACAAGTCTGCTGAACTTTCTTCTATTTATGAGGCAAAAAATGGTTATGAGATTGAATACAAAATTAAACAGGTGCTTACAGGGCTTGAGCTTACTGGGGAATACGAGAATTTGTTATTACAGGATTTGAGCGGTGGGGAAAGAACACGTGTTTCGCTTGCAAAACTGCTTTTGTCTGAACCTGACTTGCTGATTCTGGACGAGCCGACAAACCATCTGGACTTGATTTCGATTGAGTGGCTTGAGGATTATTTGAAAAAGTATAATAAGGCGTTTTTGCTTGTTTCTCACGATAGAATATTTTTGGATAATGTCTGTACGAAAATTTTTGAGTTGGAAAATAAAAAATTACATAAGTATGATGGCAACTTTTCATCGTTTATTCTTCAAAAAGAGATGATTTTGAAGGGGGAAATCAAGCGGTATGAGAAGGAGCAGGAAAAAATTAAGAAAATGGAGGAATATATTGACAGATTTCGGGCTGGAATAAAGGCAAGACAAGCGAAAGGACGGCAAAAAATACTGGATAGAATCGAGAGAATGGAAGATCCTATATTTAATCCACAAAGAATGAGGCTAAAATTTGAAGCGGTTAAAATGAGCGGGGAAAATGTGTTGAAAGTTAGAAATTTGTCTAAAAGCTTTGATGGGAAAAAAGTTTTGAATAATATAAATTTTGAGCTTTTTCGTGGAGAAAGAGTTGGAATTATTGGAAAAAATGGGATTGGGAAATCTACACTTCTAAAAATACTTTTGGATAAATTGCCGAAAGATACAGGGGAAATTGAGTTTGGAACAAGGCTAAAAATCGGATATTATGATCAGAATCATCAGGAATTTTCGCAAGAAAATACGATTTTACAGGAAATAAACAATTCACTTGACTTGACAGAAGAATATTTGCGAACACTCGCAGGTGGATTTTTGTTTTCAGGAGATGATGTACAGAAAAAAATTAGCATGTTAAGCGGTGGAGAAAGAGTCCGTGTGGCATTTTTGAAACTTTATATGGAAAAAGCCAACTTTTTGATTCTGGATGAGCCGACAAACCATCTGGATGTTTATTCCATCGAAGTGCTGGAGGACGCTTTGGAGGATTTTGACGGAACAATGCTTGTTGTTTCCCACAACAGACACTTTTTAGACACAGTCTGCAATACAATTTATTGCCTTGATGAAAACGGACTGACAAAATTCAAAGGAAATTACGAAGACTACAAAGAAAGCCTAAAAACAGCAAAATCAGCTTCTCAAGGAACAGACCTAGAAACGAAGGAAGAGAAAAAACTTTCATATCAGGAGCAGAAGGAACAGTCAAGAAAAATCGCAAAATTGAAACGTGATATTGAAAAACTGGAAAAGGAAATGGAAAAAATCACAGAAATGAGAGAAAACTTGAACGCCGAATACGAAAAAGCTGGAAAAGAAAACAATATTGAAAAACTGATGGAAGTGCAGGAAAAACTGGATAGGTTGGAAGAAGAAGAGATGGAGAAGATGGAAGAATGGGATGTGAAGAGTGGGGAGTTGGAGAGTTTGGAGTAGGATTTAAATTCATTTGGAAAAATTTAAAAATAATAAAAAATAATGTTTAAATAAAAATACAAAAAACGTAGGAGGATAAAAATTATGAAAGATGAAAAAAGCTACGTAGAAACGGAAAGAATAAGAGAGCAATCAGAATTAGGGAGGAAAGAAGAAAAAATAGTAAACTGTGTGGATATTTCAGACAGTCAGAAAGTGTTTATAAAATTTAGCACAGTTACGTATAGAAATTTAATAAAATGGGTTATTATTGGTGGAATTTGTGGGATTTTGATGCCTTTTTTTCAAGTGGCGATGCTTGGTGTGATAATTTCGGTATTTTGCTGTTTTTCGATATTGATGACAATATTGTTTAATGGGATAAGAACTGTGGAATTGAAGGAAAATACTTTTGTTACAAATGTTGAAAATGAAGATATAGATTATAAATCTTTGGGATATTTTATAATAACAACATATTCAGGGGATTTCCTGGCTTATAGAAATAATAAGAACTACTGGAGAACAATATCTGAAATAGCTTTTCCATCACAAACTATACAAAGTCTTCTAAAAAATCATCTGCTTGACAGAATCCCTGTTTCCAAAGAAATTATAAATTCAGGTGGGGAAGAAGTTTTTGGTGTACGTTCAGAAGAAGATATAAAAGCTGATTACCGTAAAAGAGATTTTCTTGGAAAGCGTAGAGATAGAGTTTATCGAGCTATGAGAGATAAAGTTGTGCCTCTTGACAGACTTCAAAATGAGGCTCGTAAAGTTTTTGAAACCCCAAATAATAAGTTGATAATAAAAAAAGAAGGATTAGTTGTAGATGGTGCAATTTATCCGTGGAATAGACTACAGCCAATAAAAGTTTCTAGAAATTTTGGAGGAATGTTAGAAATAAAAACAAGAGAAGATGAAATAATTTTTTCTGAAAGGGCAACAGCGGTAGTAAAACTTCCTTTATTTGAGGCATTGTATAATTCAATGGTTTTTCAAAAATAAGAATAATTTTATGAAAGCAGGAAAAACAAATGGCAAACAATAAATACAGCTGGGAAAACGAAAGTAACAAAATCTTAAAAAGGCTAGTTTCACAAGATGATGAAGAATTTTTGAGTAAAAAAAGGGCAAAAGAATTATTTGATAATGGAATATTAAAAAATATTCAAGTGGGAACTTTTGAAGGCTTGAAGAAAATACATTGGTATTTGTTTCAGGAATGTTATGGAACTGGAGGAAAAATACGGGAACACGATATTCGAAAAGGCGATACAGTGTTTTGTCGTGCGATGTATCTTGAAGATAATTTAAAGACAGTTTCTAAAATGCCTGAAAATACTTTTGAGGAAATAATTGAAAAATATATTGAAATGAATATAATGCATCCGTTTTATGATTGAAATGGGAGAACGACTAGGATTTGGCTAGATCAGATGTTGATAAAAAGGCTTGGAATGTGTGTGAATTGGCAAAATATTAATAGAAATGACTATTTATCAGCGATAAAAAGAAGTGTGGTTAATGATTTGGAATTGAAATTTCTTTTGAAGGAGAATTTGACGGAAGATGTGGAAAGCAGAGATATATTCATGAAAGGGATTAATCAGTCTTATGAATATGAAAATATGAGAAAATATGATGTGATAAATATATGAGTAAATGTTTGAAATTATACTGATTTGTAAAAGGAGGTTTGAATGAAAAAGCAGTTATTGAAAATATTAATGCTATTATTTTTAATTGGGAATTTATCATTTTCAGAATATGTTGTGAAAGACGGGAAAGTTTTCTATAATGGGAAAGAAGTTTGGGTTGAGGATATGAAGAGTTTTAGGATTTTAAATGATAAAATTGCGGCAGATAGTCAGAATGTATATTTTAGAGGATATAGGACAATTTCGCCATATGTTAGGAATTCAAAAGATTTTATTGGTGTTTTTTCAAAAGAAAGAAAAGAAGAACAAAAAGAAATAAAATATGATGTTAAAAAGATTGAGTTAATTCCTAGCAGAGAAAAAGACAGATATTTTTATTTTTTTAAGTATAATAAAAAAATATATGCTGTGTATGGACTCGGTGGTGAATCTTTTTTTGGAATACAAGATGTAGATTATGAAACTTTTAAAGAAGTATCTGGAAATTTTGTGAAAGATAAAAATAAAGTTTATTTTGTTAGACTATCTGGTGGATTTTGTAGTTATTCAGGTGATTATTGTCAATCATTTTTTCTTGGTATGCCAGAAATAAAAGGAATAGTTCCTAAAAATTTTAAAGTTATTATAGATAATTCAGATTATGATAAAATATTTGTCGAAAATGACGGGAAACTATATTTTATGAAATCTAATCCATATTCTGAAGAGGATTTTAAACTTGAAGAATTAAAGCAAGTAGATGTAAAAACTTTTAAGCCTTTGGAGGATAAACTTATAAAAGACAAAAATAATGTATATTTCTTTAAAGATAATAAATTTATAAAATTTGAAAAGGCAGATGCAAATACATTTGAAGTTATCGGGAACGGCTATGCAAGGGATAAAAGCAATATTTATTTTTTGTATCCAAATTTGGAATATATGATGCCAATAAAAATGGAGGCAGATAGAAAGTCATTTAATTTGATTAAAGTTGGAGAAGACTATACATCTTATGCAAAGGACAGAAAGAATATTTATTGTAAGGGTAGAATATTAGAAGGTGCGGATTATAAAACATTTAGAATTTTTAAAGAAAAAGATGAAAATAGAGAAGAAATTGTGAAAATAAAAGATAAAAATCATGAATACGATGAATATTGTCGGATAAAAGATAAAAATAAGTTTTAGAAAAATATAACATAGATTGTATAATATATTGCGACAAACTAAAAAAATAATGAGTGTTATATTGGACATATTTACATTGAATGATAAAAATAGATTCTGAATTGATAATGTTTAAGATAATGGATAAAATCGTAAATATAACAGTGAGTGCAGGAGTAGAAGATAAAATATGGAAATATTAATATCGGTATTAATCGCAGTTATTGGAATTGTAATTTTGATAATAATGAACTTTAGAAATCGTAAAAAAATGGATGAATTTGATGACTTTTCGAGAGAAATGCAGGAAAGGAAAAAAAGAAAAAGAAAAGTTCGTGAAATTCAAAAATATGAAGCTGAAGAAAGAGCAAGTTTTAGTGAAAGTGCTTATGATGAAAATAGAATTTCTTCGGAAAGTGAGCCTAAACAAAATGAAAAGACATCGAATGTAGATAAATTTGGCGTGAAGATAGTTTCATTGGATGATATTGTTACAGAAGATTATGGGAAAGATTTTATAGAATATGATAAAAAGGAAAGCGAGGAATATCAAGAAAATATTAGAACAGCGAATATATTTATAATGTCAGGATTTTTTGGAGAAGCAAGGGATAAAATAGCTGAATCCTTGAAATTCAGCCAAAGAGCAAATTACGAGCTTGGAAAGTATTACTATTATTGCGAGAAAGATAACCAAAGTGCTGTAAACGCATTAAATTTGGCATACAATTCAGGAATAAAGGAGGCTATGTATTACATAGGGTTGATTGAAGAAGAATCGGGAAATTATGAAATTGCAAAAGGCTGGTATGTAGCAGGTGCGGAAAATGGCGAAATTAATTCGATAATTAGGCTAGGAAAAATTGCTGAAGAAAAGAAGGATTATGAAGAAGCAGAAAGTATTTATCTAAAAATTGCTGATACAAAAAATGCTGAATTAATATACAATCTTGTAAGAATTTACTTTAAGCAGAATAAAAGAGAAAAAATACTAGAATGGCAGGAAAAATTGTTAAATGAAAAGCAAATTATGGGATTGAATTCTGAAATAATCAAGAATATTGAATTTATGCTCGGAAATGAAAAAGACAGAAAATACGTGGAATTGATTAATCAGGGAAATGAACTTTTGGAAAAGAAAGATAAGGGAAATGCTCAAAAACTGTTTCTTGAAGCGGCACAATATAATGAAAGAGGATATTTGTCGCTTGCAAAATCATATTATGTTGCAGGCAATGGAGAAAAAGCCAAAGATATGTATGAAAAGGCTTATTCTTTAGGAGTGAAAGAAGCGACTTATGAACTGGGGAAATATTTTGATATAGTTGAAGAAAATGAGAAAGAAGCTGAAAAATGGTATAAAATTGGACAGGAAATGGAAGATGCAAAATCTATTTATAAACTTGGGATACTTTATGAATGCAGTAGGGAATTTGGAAAAAGTGAAGAGGAAATATACACGCTATATGAAAAAGCGGCTAATATGAAATATGCTCCTGCAATTAGTGATATGATATATTACACTAATAGACAGGAAAATGGGAACAAATCAAAGGAATGGGCATTTAAAGTATTAAATGAAACAGGATTGATCGAACTTGGGAGAGAAACAATAAGAGATGCACAGAATTTTCTGGAAGAAATGGGAGAATATGCGGGCGATAAAATTTCAGAAAAAAATTATGAAATTGAATACGATAACGATTTGATATATTTTATAGAAAAAAATTCTAAAGGCAGAAATATAAAGGAAGAAACTTATGAAAGAAAAAAATCAAATCTTTGGATGATATTTGGAATTATAATTTTTATACTGCAACTGATTATAAAATGTTCGGAGTATTAATTATGAAAAATAAATTTTTATAAAAAAAAGCTAGGAAATCCTAACTTTTCATCAAATTATTTTTCTTATTAAAAATTTTCTCCCCCAAAAACCCTGCAAACAATCCAATAAGCAATCCAGCCAAAACATCACTTGGAAAATGCATAGTTAAGTATAGCCTTGAAAAGGCAATAATAATGCTTGTTATCAGTACAGCTGGAAAATATTTTTTTAAATGTTTGTAAAAAATATATACCATTGTAAAAGATGCTGAGGTATGTCCTGAAGGAAAAGAAAAATCCTTTGGGGCTTTGACTAAAAGAATAATGTCAGATATTTCTGTAAAGGGCCTTGCTCTATGTGTAAGGTTTTTCAAAATGACATTTACAATAATTGCATTTATAATCAATGAAATTATGGCTAAATATCCGATTTTTCGATATTTTTTGCTAGAAAGCAGAAATAATGTTATTGCAATCCATACTAATCCGTGATTTCCTAAGTTGGTAAAAAATATCAGTATACTGCTTAGTAGCTTAGAATTTAAGCTGTGCTGAAAATTGTAAAATTGTTTAATAATAAAAATATCAATATTTTGTATAAAGTTTAACATTTTTTCTCCTAAATAATTTATTTTACAGATATTATATATTAAAAAGCTTGAAAAATAAAGTAGGAATTATACTCAATCCGCTTAAAAACGGAAATAAATATATAAAAGTAATGAGTTTTTATAAATACAGTCTGACTTTCTACTTTTGTTTTATACTAAAATTACTATATTTTTTAATAAGAAAGAAGGTATTGAAATGAAAAAAATAAATTTAATAATTTGGCTAATAAATTTTGGAATTGTGATTAATTCAAATGCTGCAACAAATAGCAAAAAAGGATGTTATATTCCGAAGGGTGAACTGACTTGCGTAACAGATATAACAACTGAAACTGGAAAGAAAAAATTAAATGAGATGAAAAAACAAAAATCAGAACTTTTTGAAAAATCGCAAGAAAGTTTGAAAAATGGCAGATTTGGAAATAAAACTGTAGGATTTATTGATTTTCCGAGAGGATGGAAAATGTTTGTAGACGCAGATTCGGGTAAAACAACTATGCAAATCACAAGAGATGGATTTGATATTTACACGCTTGATATAATTTATTTAAATAATAAAAATAATAATTTGATAGATTTATTAGATGAAGTGGCAAAAAACCAATATAATGGACTTTTGAATGCTGGGCATACAAGAGATAATCTTGAAATGAGAAGTATTATAATAAATGGATATAAAGGTAAACAGGTAAAAGTTAAAAGAATCTCTGGAAAGAGCTGGATAAGTAACTATATTGGATATAATGGAAAGATTTATTTAATAAGTGTTGAAGGCTCGCCTCAAAATGTAAATGAAATGCAAAAAAACGTTGAAAGAAGCTGGAATCCCTTGAAATAATAGAGAATATAAAAAAACAGTCAAGCAAAGAATTCTGAATAAAACCTTGTTTGACTGTATTTTTTTTGTTTATTTAATTATTTTTTGCAATGTGTAAATGTCCAGCGTGATGAGATTTTCCATGCAAATGATGTTTATAGTTAAATAATAATGCTGTACAGATAATTGTAACTACACTTGCGATTAATATTCCGTAAAATTCAATAGTGTGAACAGGCACATTCTTGAAAAATCTTACAAATCCTTCTGGAGCAATTATGATGTAAGTTGTAACAACCATTGTCATAAACATTGAAGGAATTAATGCGAATAAGAATGGTTTTTCTTTCTTAACAAGCCATACTGTCGCAGTCCATAATGAAACTGCTGCCAAAGTTTGATTTGCCCACGCAAAATATCTCCAGATAATGTTAAAATCAATAGTTGTTAAATAAATACCAACAACAAATAAAGGTATTGCGATTAAAAATCTATTTTTTATTGGAGCTTGTTTAATTTTGAAAATATCAGCAATAATTAATCTTGAGCCTCTAAAGGCAGTATCTCCTGACGTAATTGGGCAGGCAACAACACCAAGCACAGCCAGAAATGCTCCAAATACACCAAGCAATTGAACAGATGCTTTATTTACAACAACTGCAGGAGTTCCAGCAGCGGCAAGTTCTTTAATTCCACCAAATACTGTCATTGCAGCAGCAGCCCAAACTAATGCAACAACACCTTCTGCAATCATTGCACCATAAAATACTTTTCTTCCTTCAGTTTCGTTTTTTATGCAACGTGCAACCATTGGAGACTGAGTAGCATGGAAACCGCTTACAGCACCGCAGGCAATTGAGATAAACAAGTAAGGGAACATTGATACTCCTTTAGGATGTGGATTTCCTTTAAAAATTTCAGTAATTTCGGGAATTGCAAAAGCACCTGTAAATTGTCCATAAATTAACATTCCTCCAATACCAATCGCCATAAACAGCAACGCAAAACCAAAAATTGGATAAATTTTAGCAATGATTTTATCAAGTGGAAGAATTGTAGCCAAGATATAATAAGCAATGATAACGATTGTAAAAGTCATGGCACTCACGCCTGGAATCAGATTGTGAAGGATATCAGCAGGTGATTTTATAAATACTACTCCAACTAAAAGAAGTAAAACAATTGAGAAAACTCTCATAATTTGCTGCATCACAACGCCTAAATTTTGTCCCACAAGTTCACCAATACTGCTTCCCTTATCCCTAAGTGAAAGCATACCAATCAAGAAATCATGAACAGCTCCTCCAAAAATACATCCAAAGACAATCCATAAAAATGCAGCTGGACCCCATAAAGCACCTGCAATAGCTCCAAAAATTGGACCTGTTCCAGCAATATTCAGAAATTGAATCAAAAACGCTTTTGGAGTGCTAACTTCTACATAGTCGACACCATCGTAATATTCGATTGAAGGTGGAGTTCTGTCAGGTTCTATTCCGAAAACTTTTTCTACAAACTTGCTGTAAAATGCGTAACCTAAAATAAGTGCGACAATTGCCAAAATAAAAGAAATCATAATAAAAACCTCCTATAATTTTAAATATTCATTTATTTATCATATAAAAATTTTTAAAATCATTCTACTAATATGATAGCCTGATTTTGCAAAAAAACAAGTGTATTTTTTAAAAAATTAACATAAATTTAAAAAAAGTTGTTGTCAATTTTATTGATATGTGGTAGACTAAAATGATGGAGAACTTTAAAAGTAAAATTAAAAAGGAGAGTTAGAGGTTAGACATAAATATACTGATATTTTAGATTTTAAAATAAAATTTAGGAGGAAAAATAATGAAAAAAGGAATAAAAAAAATATTGTGTTTGGCAATAACAGGATTGATGATGGCATTTCCATTGAATGCGGCTGAAAAAAGCAATGAGTTAATCTGTATCGATCCAGGGCATCAGCTTAAGGGAAATTCAGGACTTGAAGAAATTGGGCCTGGTTCAACTAAGAAAAAGCCCAAAGTATCATCCGGAACAAGAGGAGTGGCAACCAAAAAATATGAATACGAGCTTACACTTGAAGTTGGGCTAAAATTAAGAGATGCGTTGCAAAATAAAGGGTATAAAGTGTTCATGGTACGAGAGACTCATGATGTCAACATTAGTAATAAAGAACGTGCAATCAAGACAAATAACGCAGGATGTTCATTATACATAAGACTTCATGCTGACGGAATTAATAATTCCTCAACACAAGGGGCTTCAGTACTAACATCTTCATCAAAAAATCCATACACAAAAAGTGTTCAAAAATCAAGCGACAAATTCTCACGTGACATATTATCAGAATATGTAAAGGCAACAGGGGCTAAAAATCGCGGAGTTTCATACAGAGATGACTTGACAGGAACAAACTGGTCAAAAGTTACAAACACCTTGATTGAATTTGGATTTATGTCAAATCCAGAAGAAGACAGAAAAATGTCAACACCAGAATATCAGGAAAAGATGGTAACAGGAATGGTAAATGGTATTGAAAAATATTTAAGAGAAAAATAATTTAAAATTTTAAATAAAGTGCTTTGAAGAAATTTGGATAGGTACTTTATTTTTTTTAATTGAAAAGGATAAATTTATATTGTATAATAGAACAAAAATAAAAAATTAAAGGAGAGACTTCAAATGTTAATTGAGGAAATATTGAAAGGGGAAAGCGAAAAGACTGAATTTAAGGAAAATGCTAAAACTAATACCTATATAAAAACAGTTGTAGCATTTGCAAATGGAAATGGTGGAAAAATAGTTTTTGGAGTAAAAGATAATAGAGAAATTGTTGGAGTTGAAAATGAGTTTGAAGTTATGGATGGAATAATTAATGCGATTTCAGATAGCTGTTATCCAATGATTGTGCCAGATATAAGTTTGCATACGCTTGAAAATAAGACCGTTATCCTTGTGGAAATTGAAGGAGGTAAGAAAAAGCCTTATTATTTGAAGTCAAAAGGGATGCAGAAAGGAACTTATATTAGAAGTGGCGCTACAACTAGAATTATCGAAGAAGATTATGTTTTGAAGGAATTAGTTTTAGAAGGGGAAAACAAGTATTTTGATCAGCAAGTTTGCCATGGGGAAAGTGTTAGCGATGAAGAAATTGAAAAATTTTGTGAATGGCTGGAGAAATTGGCAAGGAAAAATTCTGAAAATGATACAGAAATAAGAAAAGTTACTAGAAATACTTTGTTAAGCTGGAAAGTTCTGGAAGAAAAAAATGGTAGAATTTTTCCGACAAATGCCTATATTTTACTATCTGGCAAGGAAAATTGGGAAGTTTCACGAAAGATACAATGTGGTGTGTTTAAAGGAGAAACTAGAAGCATATTTGTTGATAAGAAGGAATTTGAAGGCTCAATTATTATGCAGCTGGAAAAAGCGTATCAATATGTGCTTGAAAAAATAAATTTGGGTTCAGATATTGTTGGAATTTACAGAGTTGATAAATATGAAATCCCACCTAAATCAATAAGGGAGGTAATTGCAAATGCTGTAATTCATCGAAGCTATCTTGAGCCAAACGATATTCAAGTTGCACTTTATGATAACAGGTTAGAAATTACTTCGCCAGGAATGTTGCTTTCAGGAGTAAATGTAAAAAGAATGAAAGAGGGATATTCCAAACTTCGTAACCGTGCAATCGCCTCAGTTTTTGCTTATGTAAATATTATTGAGAAATGGGGAAGTGGTATTCCTAGAATTATGGATGAAATAAGAGAATATGGATTGCAAGAGCCTGAATTTATCGCTTTTGAAAATGATTTTAGAGTTAATATTTACAGAAAAAGCTATAATACTACCCAAAGTACCCAAGGTAGTACCCAAAATAGAATCAACACTACCCAAGATATTTCTGAAAAAGAAAAATTAGATATAAAAAATCTTACAGAAACAGATAAAACTATAATAAACACAATAATAAATAATCCTGAAATGTCTCAAAAACAGATAGCTGATAATCTAAACTGGACAGTAAATAAAGTAAAATATTACATGAAAAAATTTAAGCAAAAGAATATTTTAAGATATGAAGGAACAAGCCAGAATGGAAAATGGGAAATTCAGGAAGAAAATTTAAAATATTTTTTAAAATAAAAACTTCTTCGAAAAATTATTGAATAAAAATCTTTTATATGTTGTGAGATAATACATATGTGACAAGCATATACAAAAAAAGAAAGGTTTCTGATATAATGTAAATCTACCAAACCACATTAAGGAGAAACCTTTCAT